>NZ_JBHTZD010000006.1:0-2422 GCF_042790455.1 Streptomyces sp. NPDC056734 | reverse complement strand
GTACTTGGAGTCGCGGACGTGGACGGTGCCGGGAGTGGTGGCGATCTCGACGCAGGAGTCACCCTCGTTGCCGTCGCTGTAGCTGCTCTTGAACCACGCCAGATCGGAGGCGTCCCCGGCGGAGGACTTGCGGATCATTTCTCTCCCAGCAGTTGCTCAATGAAGGCCAACGACTCCCGAGGCGGGAGGGCCTGAGCCCGGATCGTGCCATACCGCAGCTCAAGGAAGCGCACCTGCTTCGGGTCCGAAACAGGACGACCACTGAACGCGCCGTCGGAGCGCCCCGTCGCCGTACCGTCCTCGAACTTCAGCAACTCGATCCTCCCGTCGAGGCCGGGATGAACCTCCGTTTGCGTCGGCATCACCTGAAATGTGACGTTACGCAAGCGGCCCACCTCCAACAGGCGTTCGAGCTGTCGTCGCCACACCATTGTGCCTCCCAGCGGCCGTCGCAGCAGCGTCTCTTCCAGCACGAATCCCAGCGCCGGGGCCGGGTCTCGATCAAGAATGGACTGCCGAGCCACCCGAGCGGCAACCAGCCGCTCCACCTCGGCTTGTGGGTACGGCGGTTGTCGCGACTCAAACGCGGCACGAGCATGCTCCGGCGTCTGCAACAACCCGCTAATGCTGTTGCAGACGTACAGCCCGATCTCGACGGCCTTCGACTCCAGGTCCCCCAGATCCCGCACCTTCTTCGGATAGCGAACCTTCCGCACGTCCTCCTTCATCGCGGAGATGAGCCCCTCCGCCCTCAGGACTTCGTCGGACTTGTCCAGATACTCAGGCCGAGGAATCCGTTTGCCACCCTCGATCTTGTAGACCAAGTCCTCGCCGTACCCGATGGCCTGCGCAAAGTCACCGGCCCGCATCCCCGCCGCCTCCCGGCGCAGCTTCAACTGCCGCCCGACGGTCGCGATCACCGCCAGGCCCCACGCGTCGTCCGGCTCCACCTCCCAACCCGGCTCATCCGCCTCTTCCGTGAGCCGAACACTCTCCGCCTCGACCGTCATCGCGCACCCCTTCGTGCTCCGGTACTTTTCCGCCGCCCTACCCGCGAACCCCGCCCCGACAAGCCCGGACACGACTGGACAAGCACCGGACAGTGACTCTACGCAACGGCTCCATCACTCATCACGGTAGGCAGAATCCGGCACGCTGAGTGACATGAATCAAGAAACCGCCACCCCCGACACCCAACTCAAGAACCCCATCCGCAACTTCACCGCGCTCCTGGCCCCCACCCCCTTGGGCGCCCGCCTGGCCCGCCACCACACCATCGAGCAACTCCACACCTGGGGACTCCCGTTGGACCCGGCGGAGCACATCGTCGCCGAGCTGGCGGCGAACGCCGCCGTCCATGGCCGCGTCCCGGGCCGGAGCTTCCGCCTCCTGCTCTACGTCGTCGGCGACACGCTCCGTATCGAGGTCTCGGACACCCGGGGTGACGACCTCCCGCGCACGCAGGGACACACCGTGCCCGACGCCGAATCCGGCCGTGGCCTCGTCATCGTGGAGGCGCTCGCCGACCGCTGGGGCGTGACCTCCGGCCCGCCCCCACGCAAAACCGTCTGGGCCGAAATCCGCGTCCGCCGCACCGCATCGCGGCCCGTCCCGCCCCGGTCACCGGCAACCCGGCCCCGCGCGTGATCAAAGCTTTTAAGTACCCGGGGCGAATACCAACCCAACCCCACCCCACCGATCCACCCCAGCAACCCTGGTCACCCGGAAGGGTGGAGTTCCTCAACTCAGCTGGATTTCGGACTGGTTCGCTGGCATATGCTCGCCGCGACCACAACAGCAGACATGCGACGGCCCCCGGCCGGGACTCGCAATCCCGATCGAGGGCCTGACCACCGAGGAAGTAGGCGCTTCCTGATGGATACCCCGCACCCTAGCGCGCCTCCGCGCCCGAAGCCGCTGAATCCGCGCGGCATCACCCACCGTGTGTCCTCGCAGGGTGCCCCGGCCTTCAGGCCGGGGGTGAATGCGAGCCCCTGCGGAGCAGGGCAGGGATAGCCGTTACGCCCCCTGGGCGGAACGGCGTTCACCCTCCACCGGGGCGTGGTCGTCCCGCGACCTGTTGAGCATGTGGAGGATCTGGGCGTGCAGGGAGCGGTGTTCCCGTTCGGCGAGGGCTTTGAGGCGGGCGTGTTCGTCGTCGGGGAGGCGCAGAGTGATCTGTTTCATGCCATCACCGTACCGGCTGACCAACCCTCCCGCGATGCAGAATTGGGCCTACCCTGATGGTATGGTGATGGTGTGTCGAGGTTTCGGATGTACCCCACAGGCGAGCAGGAGCAGCAGATGCTGCTGCACTGCGCGCACGCGAGGTACGTCTGGAACCTCGCCGTCGAGCAGCACGCGCACTGGCAGCCGGGCCGCAAGTCCGCCCCCTCCTTTGCGGAGCAGTGCCGCCAGCTCA
>NZ_JBHTZD010000005.1:316506-436639 GCF_042790455.1 Streptomyces sp. NPDC056734 | reverse complement strand
GTGGCGCTCATGCCGGCCCGCATCCCGGACACCGCCGACCCCCGCCTCTGGATACACACCCTGCTGCGCTGCCTGCGGGAGGAACACCCGACCGGCCCCCACCGTGACGTGGGCGCTGGACAACCCGACCAGAGGCGAGGTGTGGGCGGAATGGGCGGACGGATGCCCCGCTGAACGGGTACTCGTCCTGCCGGACTGCGACACCAGCACCGGCGCGTCGCAATCCGAGCACTCCTAGACTGGCGCGGCCCGCCCCGAAACGACAACGAGCGGGGGATTGGACATAGTTGTGCATACTCGCCATCCATTGACGCATCCCGACCGGGGCCTCAGCCCGATCCCACTGAATGAAAACGGGGCTCCTCCCGAATAGAAACGCAGGTCAGAAAGTGTCGGCCCCGCACACGCGGGGGTGGTCCTCGCGAGGAGATGGATGAGTGCCTTGCGGATCCGTCGGCCCCGCACACGCGGGGGTGGTCCCCAGCGGAAGGCAGCGAAGCAGGCCGCCGACCTGTCGGCCCCGCACACGCGGGGGTGGTCCGCCGCAGAGACCACGGTCAAGACCGAGGCCACCGTCGGCCCCGCACACGCGGGGGTGGTCCGCGGTGGGACCTGTGGCAGGGCGGGGTCCCGCTGTCGGCCCCGCACACGCGGGGGTGGTCCGCGCCGCCGAGGGGTCCGCCGAGCTTGTAGAACGTCGGCCCCGCACACGCGGGGGTGGTCCGAGCATTACGTCGAGTGGACCCCCAAACCCAAGGTCGGCCCCGCACACGCGGGGGTGGTCCCCGTACGTACGGCGCTCCCTACCGTCGCGTCCTGTCGGCCCCGCACACGCGGGGGTGGTCCCGCGACCGCTTCGGCCGGCACCGGCCGCCCGGCGTCGGCCCCGCGCACGCGGGGGTGTTCCGGTGGGGACCTCCCGCTTCACCGGCATCTCCACGTCGGCCCCGCGCAGGGGCAGATGGGATGGGATCGGGCGGGGTCCGGTCACGGTTCCTGATCCGTCCGGGGGCCGGTCACGGTTCCAGTACGACCTTTCCGATCGTCCCCCGCGTCTCCAGCGCGCGGTGGGCGGCGCCGGCCTCGGCGAGGGGGAAGCGCTGGACGGCGGGGACGAGACGGCCGGCGGCGGCCTCGGCGAGGGCGCGCAGTTCGAGGGTGCGGATGGGGTTGGCGCCGCCCGCCTTCCGCATCATCGCCGGGCCGAGGACCTCCTCCGAGACGCCCTCGACGAGATACGGCTCGCCCTGATCCGGCCCGTCCGAGGACCAGCCGAAGACGATGTGCTGTCCGCCGGGGGCCAGCAGCGCGATCGACTCGCGGGCCGCGTCGCCGCCGACGCCGTCGAAGACGTGGGTGACCTGCCGGCCGCCGAGGTGGGCGCGGACCTTGGCCGGCCAGCCGGGGTCCTTGTAGTCGACGGCGAGATCGGCGCCGTTCGCCGCGACCCGGGCGACCTTCTCCGGGCCGCCTGCCAGGCCGATCACGGTGGCGCCCGCGTTCTTGCCGTACTGCACCAGCAGCGTGCCGATGCCTCCGGCGGCGGCCGGGACGACGATCACCGAGTCGGGGCCCAGTTCGGCGAACCCCAGGATCCCCATCGCCGTACGCCCGGTCCCGATCATGGCGACGGCCTCGGCCGCGTCGAGGTTCGCGGGGATCTCGTGGACCCGGTCGACATCGGCGACGGCCAGTTCGGCGTACCCGCCGGGGGCGAAGCCGAGGTGCACCACGACCCGCTTGCCGAGCCACCGGTCGGCGACCCCGTCGCCGAGTGATTCGACGGTCCCGGCGACCTCCCGGCCGGGGATGGTGGGCAGCGCGGTCGGCTGGGGCAGCGGCCCCTGCATGCCCTCGCGCAGGGCGGTGTCCAGCAGGTGCACCCCGGCCGCCGCCACGGCGATACGGACCTGGCCGGGGCCGGGGACCGGGTCGGCGACCTGCTCGTAGGTGAGGTTCTCGGCCGGGCCGAAGGTGTGCAGACGGATGGCGTGCATGGGGGCTCCCCGTGGGATGAGTGGGCGGGCCGACTGGGTTGAGCCGGGCTGGGTTGAGCTGCGCTGAGCAGGGCTGAGCCGGGCTGGTTGAGCAGGGCTGAGCCTGGCTGAGCCGGGCTGATCTGAGCCGGGCTGGGCTGAGCTTGGCTGGGTTGAGCCGGGTTGAGCCGGGCTGGGCTGAGCAGGGCTGAGCTTGGCTGGGATGAGCCGGGCCTGGCTGGGCCGGGCCGGGCCACGGCGTGTGTGCCGCGGACTCCCTCCCGACACCCCCACTCTTCAACCTCAAGCTTGCTTCAGGTCAAGCGTGGTGCCGGGACCGCCCCGCGCACGGTGGCCCAGCGCCAGCGACACCGCCGTGAGGGCGCTGGTGAAGGACACCTCCGACAGCACGCCCGGCGCGGCCACCTCGTCGCCCACCAGATAGACCCCGGCGCCCCGGTCGACGGCGGGCCGGTCCCGCCAGCTGGTGCCGGGCAGGTCCACGGCCCCCGTACGGCCGTTGGCCAGGGCCTCGCGCCGCCAGGTCACGCGCTCGCGCCAGCCCTCGAAGGCCAGGTCGAGCAGTTGTTCGGCACGGGCGATGCCGTCGGCGCGGGACTCCTCGGGGCCGATCGGGATGTGACCCTGGATCAGCTGCTCACCGGCCGGGGCGAGGGTGCGGTCCTGCGCGGTGAACCGTTCCAGCCAGCCCGGCGCGTCCAGGTCGGACACGATGAACGGGTCCCCGCGCCGGGTCCGTACCGCCAGATCGATCAGGGCGGTGCGACCGCCGGTCCAGGTCAGCGAGGGGTCCTGGACTAGGCGGCGGGCGGCGGCGAGGGAGGTCGCGACGATGACGGGGGTGCCGGTGGGCAGGGTGTCGACGCGGGAGAGGGTCTCCACCCGGACGCCCAGGTTCCAGGCGCGGGCGGCCATCCGGTCGATCATCGTGGCCCAGCCGCCGCACGGGTAGTGCGCCTCGGGCGGCAGCTTGGTCGCGCGGCGCAGCCGCTCCTGCACGAACGCGGCGGACAACGCGCCGGGGTCGTGGTGGAAGAGGGCCACGGCGGCGTAGTGCGCGGCGGCACGGGCACCCTCCGCACCGACCCGCTCACCGGCCCAGGTCCGGAAATCGACATCGACCGGGGCCTGGTGGGCGCCCAGACGCAGCAGCCTGAGCATCGCGAAGGGCGGGGTGCGGCGTAGCCGTCCGTGGTGCCGCAGCCGGAACCGGGCCCCCTCCAGCGGCGGGATCGCGGCGAGCGGCCCGATCAGATCGCGCTCGCGCAGCCAGGTCCAGTGCGGGCCGCCGTTGTAGAGGGCGTGCGGGCCGTCGTTCGTCCGGTACGCCCCCTCGGCGGTACGGGCCCGTCCGCCGAGGGTGTGGTGGGCCTCGTGCAGGGTGACGTCGGCGCCCGCCTCGGCGGCGGTGATCGCGGCGGTCAGTCCGGCGAAGCCGCCGCCGATGACGGTGATGCGGTCCATGGGCGTGCTCTCCCTCGGGTCGGGGGTGTTGTGTGTACGACCGTCGGGTGGCCCGGAATGTGACATCGGGTGGGGAACGGGTCTCAGGATCGGCCGTTTCCGCAGGTCAGGGGGATTGTCAGTGGTGGGGTGCAGGATGGGGGGATGGTGAGGCGAGCGGCGGCGGGTGGAGTGCGTGGGGCGGGTCCGGGTCCAGGTCCAGGTCCTGGTGTGGGCGCGGGTGCTGATGCCGGTGCGTCCGGGGGCGGTCGTGGGGCGCGGGAGGCACCGGGGGCGAGGGAGACGCGGGTGAAGCCCGCCCGGCGCCCGGAGGTGCGGCTCCCTCCGCTGGAGCCGTACGAGGGCCAGGGGCTGGAGCCGGACGGGGACTACGACGGGGTGGAGTTCCAGGACGGCGACTTCGCGGGGGAGGACGGCGGCGGGGCCCGGTTCATGGACTGCGCGCTGACGGGGTGCGCGCTGGACGAGACCCGGTTGCACCGCGCCCGGTTCCTGGACTCGGTGCTGTCCGGGCCGCGCGGGGTCGGCACGAATCTCGCGGAGTCGACGCTCCGGGACGTGGAGGTGCGGGACGCGCGGCTGGGCGGGGTGCAGTTGCACGGGTCCGTGCTGGAGCGGGTGCTGATCCGGGGCGGGAAGATCGACTACGCCAATTTCCGCACGGCCCGGCTGAAGGACGTGGTGTTCGAGGGGTGTGTGCTGGTCGAGCCGGACTTCGGCGGGGCGCGGCTGGAGCGGGTGGAGTTCGTCGACTGCACGCTGAAGGGGGCGGACTTCAGCGCGGCGACGCTCACGGACGTGGATCTGCGGGGCGTGGTCTCGCTGGACATCGCGAGAGGCGTGGACCGGCTGGCCGGGGCGGTGATCTCGCCGAGCCAGCTGCTGGACCTGGCCCCGGTGCTGGCGGCGGAGCTGGGAATCCGGGTGCTGTGAGGGGCGGCGGCGGTTTGAGGCTGCGGCGCTGCGGTGACGTACGGCGACGGCTGCTCCCCCGTAGGGCACCCGCTCCACGCACCGCACCCGCTCGACCTACAGCACCCGCGCCCACGCACGGCACCCGCGCCCACGCACGGCACCCGCGCCCACGCACGGCACCCGCGCCCACGCACGGCATCCGCTGGACCTAGGACGGCATCCGCTGGACGTAGGACGGCATCCACTCCACGCAGGAGGCATCCGCTGGACGCAGGACAACCCGGCTCAGGAGACGCGGGGAAAGCGGGCCTGGAGCGTCCAGACGGCCGGGTTCTCGCCGAGGTCGTCGTGCAGGTCGATCAGGTCGGCGAGGAGGTCGTGCAGAAAGTCCCGGGCCTCGCGGCGTAGCTCGGTGTGGGAGAAGCTCAGCGGGTGCTCGTCGGCCGCCATCCAGTCGGCGTCGATGTCCACCCAGCCGAAGCGGCGCTCGAAGAACAGCCGGTCGGTGGACTCGGTGAAGTCCAGCTCGGCGTGCTGGGGGCGGGCGGCGCGGGAGCCGGCGGGGTCGCGGTCGATCCGTTCCACGATGTCGCACAGCGCCCAGGCGAAGTCGAGCACCGGCACCCATCCCCAGGCGGTGGACATCTCCCGGTCCGTCTCCGTGTCGGCGAGATAGACGTCACCGCAGAACAGATCGTGCCGCAGCGCGTGCACATCGGCGCGCCGGTAGTCGGTCTGCGGGGGGTCGGGAAACCGATTGGAGAGGGCGTAGCCGATGTCGAGCACGGAGGTGATGGTGTCACGGCCGCCATAGGATCGCGGACGTGCCCCGATTCGCGCTGGTTGTCCCTCACCTGGCCCTGGCCCTCACCCTGACGGCGTGTGTCACGACGGACGGCGAACCGGGCGCCCGGGGCGGCTCGGGCGCGGGCGACCCGTACTTCCCGAAGGCGGGAAACGGCGGCTACGACGTCACGCACTACGCGCTGGACCTCGCCTACACCCCCGACGACCGCCACCTCACCGGCCGGGCCCTGCTGACGGCGAGGGCGGTGGAGGACCTCTCCGCGTTCAATCTGGACCTGAAGGGCATGACGGTGGAGGCGGTGGAGGTGGACGGGAAGCGGGCCGGCTTCGAGCGCTCGGGCCAGGAACTGACGGTCGTCGCGCCCGGCGGCCTCACCAAGGGCGCCGACTTCCGGGTGGCGGTCAGCTACGCGGGCGAGCCGCAGACGATCACCGACCCGGACGGTTCGAAGGAGGGCTGGCTGCCGACCGAGGACGGGGCGCTGGCGCTGGGCCAGCCGGTGGGCTCGATGGCGTGGTACCCGGGCAACCACCACCCCTCCGACAAGGCGACGTACGACATCACGGTGACGGTCCCGCAGGGCCTGACGGCGGTCTCCAACGGCGAGCTGGCGGCGGAGCGCACGGCAGCGGGACGCACCACCTTCACCTGGCGCACCGCGGAGCCCATGGCCTCGTACCTCTCGACGGTCGCGATCGGCCGCTACGAGGTGAGCCGGACGTCGACGCGGGACGGCCTCCCGGTGTACACGGCCGTCGACCCGGCGGAGACGAGAGCGAGCCGTGCGGTGCTGGCCCGTGTCCCGGAGGTGCTGGAGTGGTCGCAGAACCGTTTCGGGCCGTACCCCTTCTCCTCCACCGGGGCTGTGGTCGACCGCGCGGGAGCGCTCGGCTACGCCCTGGAGACCCAGAACCGCCCGGTCTTCCCCGGCGCTCCCACCACCCGCCTGCTGGTGCATGAGCTGGCCCACCAGTGGTACGGGAACTCGGTCTCGCCGAAGACCTGGCGGGACATGTGGCTCAACGAGGGGTTCGCGACGTACGCGGAGTGGCTGTGGGAGGAGGACCAGGGCGGTCTGACCGCCCAGCAGACCTTCGACGCCCTGTACGCCGACACGTACTACCCCGACCCGGCCGACAACAAGGCCGTCTGGTCCTTCCCACCCGGAAATCCGCCGGGCGCGGCGGACATCTCCGGCCGCCCGGTGTACGACCGCGCGGCGATGGTCCTGCACAAACTCCGCGGGGCGCTGGGCGACAAGGTCTTCGACACCCTCCTGCGGGACTGGCCGGGCACCCACCGCCACGCGACGGCGGACACGGAGGACTTCATGCGCTACGCGCAAAGCCTGGCAGCCCCGGACCAAGATCTGGCCCCCATCTGGAAGGACTGGCTGTACGGGGAGGGGAAACCCGGCCGGCCGTGACCGACGAGGGAGGCGGCCCGGCATGACGAAGGCGGCCTAGGCGCCACCGCCGCCCTCCCACTCGTCCAGCAACCGAGCCAGATCCGGCGGCCACACCGGCTCGGCAGCGGCGGCGAGTTCTTCGCGGCTCCACCACCGCCAGGTGAGGATGCCGTCGGCGGCGTGGGCGGCGGCGAGGTACGGCCCGGTGGGTTCGCGGTGCGGGCCGGGGGTGACGTAGACCTGCTCGTGCTGCTGGACGGGGATGCCGTTGTGGGTGAAGTCGTGCTCCCAGGTGCACAGCAGCGGCCCCGGCAGGAGGTCGGTCCAGCCGGTCTCCTCGCGCAGTTCACGGAGGGCTCCCTCGCGGGGCCCTTCCCACGCCTCCAGCCCGCCGCCGGGCAGCGCCCAGTGGACGCCGACCTCGACGTTGTCGTACCGGAAGAGCAGGACCGCGCCCTCGGGGTCGACGACGGCGACCCGGGCGGCGCGGCGGGGAAGCCGCAGGGTGCGCCGCAGCACGGCACAGGGCCTGCCGAACTGCCGGTCGGGCCGCCGGTCGATGACCTGGTACCCGAGGGCGATCCAGAAGGCGAGCCCTTTGGTGTTGCCGTCGAGCACGGCAAGCCGCACCCCCGTACGCCCCTCGGCACGGAACCGCTCCTCGACGGCCCGCGCGATCCGCCGCCCGAACCCCTGCCGCCACACCCCGGCGTCCACCATCAGCAGCCCGATCCAGGGATCGGGGTCGGCCGGATCCGGATGCCGGGCCAAGGTGATCACCATCCCGACCAGCCGCCCCTCGCTCCGCGCCAGCAACACCTCCGCCCCCGCCTGCGCCAGCTCATCCGCCAGCACCGCCGCCACCTGCTCGGGCCGGATGTCATCGGGCTCCGGAAAGTCCCCGCTGAGCGCCTGGAACTCCCGGTTCGCGGCGTAGAGCGCGGTGATCTCGGTCAGCACGGCGGCCGGAATGTCCCGGTCGGCACTGACCGGGAGGGATTCGATGATCATGGGTCAAACGTAATGCCACGGCGGCCCGGGCGGCATGACCCGGCAGCCGCCGTCCGGTCCTCCGTCACCTGGCCACCGCCTCCGAAGCCGCCGTCCCGCGACCCCGGCCCTCATGAGGGGACGGCTGGTCGAACGTGCCTGTGCGGCGCGGGCCGAGGTGGCCCGCCCGGCCGCCGGTCGTTCAACTCCCTCAAGCCCTGGACCCCTGACACCTCCGTCACCGCCAAGGGGGCTTCCGTGCCGGCACGCTGAGTCGCGGGCAGGCCCTCGCGACCGTACGACCGGTCCGGGGGCGTGGCCGCCGACTGCGAAGAAACCGACAGCAGCGCGCAAGCCCCCTCCGCCCGGACGTGAACCCCGCGACGTTGCCGGGATCCCGGCAACGGAAAGAGGCCCCCATCACCTCACCGGGGGCCTCTTTGACCGCGTAGGTCAGATCCTTGGCGTCAGCCTCAGATGTTCACGCCGAAGTCCTGGGCGATGCCCGCCAGGCCCGACGCGTAGCCCTGGCCCACCGCGCGGAACTTCCACTCGGCGCCGTTGCGGTACAGCTCGCCGAAGACCATCGCCGTCTCCGTGGCCGCGTCCTCCGACAGGTCGTAGCGGGCGATCTCGGTGCCGCCGGCCTGGTTGAGGATGCGGATGTAGGCGTTGCGGACCTGGCCGAAGTTCTGCGAGCGGTTCTCGGCGTCGTAGATCGAGACCGGGAAGACGATCTTGTCGATATCGGCCGGCAGGCCGGCGAGGTTGACGTTGATCTGCTCGTCGTCGCCCTCACCCTCACCCGTGCGGTTGTCGCCCGTGTGGACGATCGTGTTGTCCGGGGTCTGCTTGTTGTTGAAGAAGACGAAGTGGCCGTCCGAGTAGACCTTGCCCTGCGGGTTGACCGCGATCGCGGACGCGTCCAGGTCGAATTCGGTGCCGGTGGTGGTACGGACGTCCCAGCCGAGGCCCACGGTGACGGCCGTCAGGCCCGGAGCCTCCTTGCTCAGCGAGACGTTGCCACCCTTGGACAGGCTTACAGCCATGGTCGGGAGTTCCTTCCCTCGATACGTGCGCTATGCCTCTGAGGCTTCGTACGGCACGAAGCTACAGCTACCCCTATGAACGCGGAGAGGGGTCCCACAGGTTCCCGCGCCACGCGGGTCGCTTTACTTTCTTTACCTTTTGGCCGGACGCGAGTCCACCTCCCGGGCGACGGCGGTCCGGAAAATCATGGAAATCACGGCCCGGAGCCGATGCCCGGAGCCGATGCCCGAGCCGATACCAGAGCCGATGCCCGAGTTGATACCCGAGCCGATATTCGCGTGACTCCCACCGGTCCACCCCCGACCATAGATGTCATGTCCGGTCCCTACATCGTCCGCGGCTCCGTCTCGCTCCCCGAGGCCGAGCTGATGTGGCGTTTCTCGAAGTCCTCCGGGCCGGGCGGCCAGCACGTCAACACCACCGACTCCCAGGTCGAGCTGCGTTTCGACCTCGCCACCACCGAGGCGCTCCCCGAGGTCTGGAAGGCCCGCGCGCTGGAGCGGCTCGCCGGCCGGCTGGTCGACGGGGTGATCTCCGTACGGTCCTCCGAGCACCGCTCCCAGTGGCGCAACCGCGAGACCGCCGCCGTACGCCTCACGGCGCTCCTCGCCGAGGCCACCGCGCCCCCGCCCAAGCCCCGCCGCCCCACCCGCATCCCGCGCGGCATCAACGAGCGCCGGCTGAGGGAGAAGAAGCAGCGGTCCCAGACCAAGCGGGGGAGGGACGGGCGGGACTGGACGTAGCCCCCCGTGAGCCCGTCCGCGACCGCACCCGTGTCACATATTCCGGCCCCCACCCGTCAACGCTGCGAAAGTCCCGACCGACCTGAGGACGGTGGCAGCAGCCCATGGGTGAGAAGGACTCCCACGCGGCCGACCGCGCGGCACGGTTCGAGGCGCACCGCCCGCATCTGCGGGCCGTCGCCCGCCGCATGCTCGGCTCGCCCGCCGAGGCCGATGACGCGGTGCAGGAGGCGTGGATCCGCTACAGCCGCAGCGACACCACCGCCGTCGGCAATCTCGGCGGCTGGCTGACCACCGTCGTCGGGCGGGTCTGCCTCGACATGCTGCGCTCGCACCGCCACCGCGCCGAGCACTCGCTGGACGCCGCCCTCGACGCCGGAATGCCCGCGCCCGCCGCGCCCGCCGCCGGCCCCGAGCAGGACGCGCTGCTCGCCGACTCGGTGGGCGCCGCCCTGCTCGTCGTCCTTCAGACCCTGACCCCCGCCGAACGGCTCGCCTTCGTCCTGCACGACATGTTCGCCGTCCCCTACGACGAGGTCGCCACGATCGTGGACCGTACGCCGACGGCGGTACGCCAGCTCGCCAGCCGGGCCCGGCGCCGGGTCCGGGGGGCGCCCGAACCGGACGCCGATCTGGCGCGGCAGCGGCGCATCGTGTCGGCGTTCCTGGCCGCCGCCCGCGAGGGCGACTTCGAGGGACTGCTCGCCGTCCTCGACCCGGATGTCGTCTCCCGCGGCGAGAACAGCGTGACCGCCGGTGCCCACGCGGTCGCCCGGGGCGCGTCGAGCGTGGCGCCCCACGTCGGGACCGTGCGGCCCGCCCTCGTCGACGGGGCCGTGGGTGCCGTGGTGCTCTCCGGCACCGGCCAGGTGCGACGCGCGCTGTCCTTCACCTTCGTACGGGACCGGATCGCCGTCATCGAGATCGTCACCACCCGCGAGCGGCTGGACCGGCTGGAGGTGGAGCTGGACATCGCCCCCTGACGCCGGCCCACCCCCGCTCACCCCAACTGCCGGTACCGCCCCCGGAAATACGCCAGCGGGCGCCCCTGCGCGCTCGGCACCTCCGCCGTCAGGACGCGGCCGATGACCAGGGTGTGGTCCCCGGCCGTCACCCGCTGCTCGGTCCGGCATTCCAGGGTCGCCAGGGCGCCGCCCACCAGGGGGGCGCCGGTGACCGTGCCCCGGGCGTACGGGATGTCCTCGAAGAGCAGCCGGTCGCTGATGCGGCCCTTCATGGCGAAGCGGCCGGCGATGTGGCGCTGGCTCTCGGTGAGGACGGAGACCGCCCACAGGGGCTGCTCGGCGAGCAGGTCGTCCATGCGGGAGCCCTCGCGCAGGCTCACCAGGACCAGCGGCGGGTCCAGGGAGACGGACATGAAGGCCGTCGCGGTCATGCCCACGTCCTCGCCCACCGGCGCCCGCGGGTCGTCCGGGTCGAGCGACGCCTCCCGCGCGGTCACCAGGACCACACCGGCCGCGAGGCGGGACAGGGCGGCGCGGAACTCGTCGTTGCTCACCCCCTCAGCATGCCCGGCGCCGCCCGCCGTGACGGGTGGGAACGGGGAGGTCCGGCTGGCGGGGACCGGGACGGAAGCGGAGGGGACGGAGTTCTGCACGCCCCGCACGCTAGTCTCCGGCGTACGGCCCCCGCATCGGACCTCCGCCCGAGACGGGACCGGGTGCGAGGTCCTAGGACCGGCCGACGGCGTCCGGGCTCTGCCCCCTCGGCCCTGCCAACCCCTCAACCGGGGAGCAGACAACGGCGCACATAGATACAAAGTTTGCGTTCAGGAAAAGCATAGGGAAATGAGCGAAACCTGACGCAATTGTTCAGGTTTCGCTGTGACTTGAGTCACAAGACCGACTAATTGTTGACCCTGTGTACCGAGTGGGCAGCGCGCTGTGATTCAGTGGCGGGGAGGCTGAAGGAGTACGCCGGAGGCTCCGGAAGTATCCGGAACCATCCAGAAACATTCAGAAGCGCTCAGCAGTACCAGAAGCACCAGCAGTACTGGCAGTACCAGCAGCACCAGCAATACCAGAAGCACACCGAAGTACACCGAGGTACACCGCGGGCGCCTGACCAGGAGCACGCGACGTACGCCGGAGAAACCCTTGATTCGCTGCGAGGTCTCGGGGGGAGGCGAGCATGGAGACCGAGTCGGAGCCCTACGTCCGTCTTGCGTCCCTGCGGCAACTGCACCAGGGCATGGCCGACATGAACACGGCCCGCAGCCTGGCGGACACCTTGCAGACCGTCTCGGACGGAGTCGTCAGCGCCCTCGGGTACGAAATGGCGTGTGTGAACCTGGTCCGGCCGGACGGCGATCTGGTCGTCGCCGCCTTCTCCGGGAACCCCGCCGCCGAGGCCCTGATCACCGGCCGGGTGGGGCCCCGCGCCTCCTGGGAGCGCCGGCTGGGCATGGGCCAGGCGTGGGGCGACCTGGTGTTCATCCCCCACACCGAGGGCTGGATCCTCGACGACGACGACGTCCCGCAGTGGCACACCGACGGCCCCGAGCCGCGCTTCGAGGACGAGTGGCACCCCGCCGACCGGCTCTTCGCCCCGATGTATGTCTCCGGCCCGCAGAGCGGCGGCGGCTCCGGCGAACTGATCGGCGTCCTGTCCGTGGACCGGCCCCGCAACGGCCGCCGGCCCGGCGCCTGGGGCCGCGAGGCGCTCCAGATGTACGCCTTCCAGGCAGGCATCGCCATCAGTAACGCGCGTCTACGCGCGAATATGCAGCGGGCACTGGTCAGGCTGGAGCGCGAGCAGCAGGCGCTGCGCTCCAGCGAGGAGAGTTTCCGCCAGGCGTTCGAATACGCGCCGTCCGGTATGGCCATCGCCGAGATGGGCGGTGACCAGCACGGACGCGTACTGCGCAGCAATGACGCGCTGTGCCGGCTGCTCGGCCGCCCCGCCTCCGCGATGCGCCGCTACTCCTTCTCCGACCTGGTCCACCCCGAGGACATCGGCACCCTGCTGCGCACCTCCGCCGAGGGCGGACGCGCCGAACTGCGCCTGACCCGCCGCGACGGCACCTACGTCTGGGTCTCCCTGCGCAACAGCGTGGTCGCCGACGCCGCCGACGGGCCGCGGTTCCTGCTGACCCACGTCGAGGACATAGAGGAGCGCAAGCGCCGCGAGCTGCAACTCGCCCACCGCGCCTCCCACGACTCGCTCACCGGCCTGCCGAACTCCGCCGAGCTGCGCTCCCGGCTCTCCGCCCGGCTGTGCGCCCGCCCGCAGGCCGCCCACCCCAGCGATGTCGACGCCATGGACGCGGCCTACGGCCACCCCGCCTTCGACGCCAACGGCCACGGCTTCGACTACCGCCCGGACGCCACGGCCGACGCCTTCGACGGCTACGACCACCATGTGCACACCGTCGCCCCGGAGAACGAGCACGACGACGGCACCAAGGGCCTCGCCGTCCTCTTCTGCGACCTCGACGGCTTCAAGTCGATCAACGACCGGTTCGGGCACAACGCGGGCGACACCGTCCTCATCGAGGTCGCCCGGCGCCTCTCGCGCCAGGTGCGTGACGGCGACACGGTCGCCCGGCTCGGCGGGGACGAGTTCGTGATCCTCGCCGACGGTCTGGGCAGGGCCGACGCACAGGATCTCGCCGTACGGTTGCGCAATGAGATCATCCAGCCGATCCGTGCCGAGGGACGGGCCGTCCGGGTCGGCGCCAGCTTCGGCATCGGGTGGGCCCACTGCGGGATGACGGCGGACGAGGTGCTGAAGTCCGCGGACGAACGGATGTACGTCGAGAAACGATCTCGTCCCAAACAGCACAGGCGCGCGGGATGATCCGCAGGTCAGTGGTGTGAGGCGGGACGAGTCACCCGTTTGGGCCACGCGATCGGGGTAGGCTCGTTTTCTGACTCCCCCCGCACCGCTGTCCTACCGTTCCTTTCGCACCTGTTGAGGAGTACCTAGGGATGACGCCCGGCAACAACGGCGCGAGCACGCCCGAGGACGACGACCCGTTCGGCTACCTCTACGCCGACGGGCAGGCCAACGGCGCCCAGCCGCCGTCCGGCGGCTACGGCTATCCGGGCTCGGTCAACAGAGTGCGCACGGTCGGCGAGCGCCAGTACGGCCAGCAGACACCGGCCGCGCCCCCGCAGTACGGCCAGGTGCCCCAGCAGGGCGCCTACGGCAGGCAGCCCAGCGCCCACTACGCCGCGCCGGAGACCTTCCCGGGCGGCGCTCCCACCGCCCCGCAGCAGCAGGCGCGCGGCGGGGGCGGCGGCCGGGGCCGCGGCCCCAACACCAAGGGGCTGCTGATCGGCGCGATCGCGGTGGTCGCCGCGGTCGTCATCGGCATCAGCGTGGCCATGCTGGGCGGCGACGAGGAGCCGGGCGGCGACTCCCAGGCCGACTCCACGCCCAGTCAGCAGGAGGAGTCCAGCGGCGCCCCGAGCCCCTCGACGCAGGAGAGCACGGCCACCGAGGAGGAGCTTCCGCTCGTCGACGCCCAGACGCTCCAGCCCGGCGGCGGGGCGACGACCGCCTCGGACGTCGCGGGCGCCCAGTCGGACGGCGGGACCTATGTGACCGGGCTCAACCAGGTCGGCTCCTCGGTCACCTGGACCGTCAACGGCATCCCCGAGGACGGCACGTACACCGTCTTCGCGCGGTACAGCGCCGTCGGCGACGACCAGTCGATGACCCTCAACGTCAACGGCAAGCCCTTCGGCAGCAAGCTCAATCTCTCCAACTTCACCGGCTCCGACGACCCGGCCGAGGGCTGGACCGAGACCTACGCCTGGCCCACCCTCAACAAGGGCACCAACACCCTCTCCATCTCCTGCGAGACCGGCGACAAGTGCGATGTCCTGCTCGACCAGCTCTGGCTGAAGCAGGGCCAGGTCGAGGGCTGACCCCCGTACGCAGTCCTCGTACCCCGCTGGCGTGACGCCCGCGCCCGGCCCTCGTACCCCGCCGCCGTGACGCCCGCGCCCGGCCCTCACGCCGCCCCGGCCTCGCGCGTCACCGTCACCCGGCCGCGCAGCCGTTCGTAGGCCGCCCGGTCGAACTCGCCCGCCACCGGGGAGAGCGCGGACGCGGCGGCGAGTGCGGTGGCGCGGGCGAGCCGGTCGGCCCACGGGAGCCGTTCGACCAGACCCGACACCAGGCCCGCGACCGCCGAGTCCCCGGCGCCGGCCGGATCGCCGTGGATCCGGGCCGGGGCGGTGGCCCGCCAGCGGCCCTCGGACGTGGTGGCCAGCAGCCCGTCGGCGCCCAGGGAGGCGACGACCGCGCGGGCGCCGCGCCGCCGGGCGTCCTGGGTGGCCCGCAGCGGCTCGTGGGAGCCGGTCAGCTCGGCCAGTTCACCGGCGTTGGGCTTGACGACATCGGGGCGGGCGGCGATGCCCCGGCGCAGCGGCTCGCCGCCGGTGTCCAGCAGCACCGGGACCGCCAGGGCGCGTGCGGCGCGGATGAGGGCCGCGTAGGCGCCGACCGGGACGCCCGGGGGCAGGCTGCCGCACAGGGCCACCGCCGAGACGGACGCGAGGAGATCCTCGTACACCTCCTGGAAGGCGGACCACTCCTGCGGGGTGATGGGCGGGCCGGGTTCGCTGAACCGGGTGGTGTTGCCCGTGTGTTCGTCGACGACGGCTATGGAGCGGCGGGTGGGGCCGGACACGGGTATCAGGGCGTCCGTGAGGGCGGGGACGGTGGTGAGGGCGTCCTGGAGTTCGCGGCCGGTCGGGCCGCCCGCGAAGCCGGTGACCGTCACCTCGTGGCCGAGGGCCGAAAGGACCCGGGCGACGTTCACGCCCTTGCCGCCCGGTCGTTCGATCACCTCCGTGACCCGGTGCGAGCCGTGCGGCCGCAGGGACCGGACGCGGTAGGTGAGGTCGAGCGCGGTGTTGAGGGTGACGGTGAGGATCACCTGGCACGACCTCCCCCGGGAGACGAATGCGCTTGCCGTACGTGCCTTCGTCCCGATCATGCCAAAGAGACGGCGACCGGCCCAGCCCCGCGACCGGTCGCCGTCCCGTGGATCGCGGGAGGGATCAGGGCAGTTGGGGCGCCACGATCCACTCGCCGTGCCGCATCACGCCCCGTACGTCGAAGTCGTCGTCCAGCAGGACGAGGTCGGCGTACTTGCCGGGCTCCAGGGAGCCGATGGCGTCGGACAGGCCCAGGAGGCGGGCCGGGTTGACGGACAGCGCCTGCACGGCGGCCTCGACGGGGAGCCGGTCGACGGTCACCGCGCGCTTGAAGGCACGGTCCAGGGTGAGGGTGGACCCGGCGATCGAGCCGCCCTCCACCAGCCGGGCCACGCCCTCGCTGACCTCGACCTCCAGCGGGCCCAGCATGTAGCGGCCGTCGCCGAAACCGGCCGCGTCCATCGCGTCGGTGATGAAGGCGACCCGGTCGGCGCCCGCGTGATGGAACGCCAGCTCCAGCGCGGCCGGATGCAGATGCGTACCGTCGTTGATCAGCTCGACCGTGACCCGCGGGTCCTCCAGCAGGGCCGCGATCGGACCGGGGGAGCGGTGGCCGAGCACCGGCATGGCGTTGAAGAGGTGGGTGGCGACCGTCGCGCCCGCGTCGATGGCCTCCACCGTCTGCTCGTAGGTCGCGTCCGTGTGCCCGATGGCCGCGATCACACCGTGCTCGGCGAGCAGCCGTACGGAGTCCAGGCCGCCGGGGAGTTCGGTCGCCAGCGTGACCATCCGGGCCCGGCCGCGCGCCGCGTCGATCAGCTTGCGCACATCCGCCGGGTCCGGGTCGCGCAGCAGTTCCTCGGAGTGCGCGCCCTTGCGGCACGGCGAGATGAACGGCCCCTCGAAGTGGATGCCCGCGATGTCGCCCTGTTCGGCCAGCTCGGACAGCAGGCCCGCGCGCTGGGCGAGGAAGTCCAGCTCGCCGGTGACGGTGGAGGCGACCAGGGTGGTGGTGCCGTGCAGCCGGTGGGTGTGGATGCCCTTGAGGACGTCCTCGACCGTGCCGGAGGTGAAGGAGGCACCGCCGCCGCCGTGGTTGTGGAGATCGACGAAGCCCGGGACCAGCCAGTGGCCCGACACATCGACGCGGGGGGCGCTGTCCGGGGCGTGGGCGGCGATCCGGTCGCCCTGGACGGTCACCGAGCCGTCGTCCACCACGCCGGTCGGCAGGACGACCCGCGCGCCCGTGAGGACCTGGACGTGGTGCGGCGGCTGCGGGCCGGTCGGGGTGGTACGCGCGGTTCCCCGCGCCCCTGGGGCGGTTGCCATCAGGCCGATTCCTCCTTGTGGTCAGTGGTGGTGAGCAGATCCCAGGCCAGCAGTCCCGCGCCCAGGCACCCCGCCGTGTCGCCCAGGGCCGCCGGCACGATCGCCGGCAGTTTCTGGAAGGTGACCCGCTGCCGGACGGCGTCCCGCAGCGGTGAGAACAACGTTTCCCCCGCCTCGGCCAGGCCGCCACCGATGATCAGGGTGCGCGGGTCCAGCAGGGTGAGGGCGGTGACCAGGCCGTCGGCCAGCGCGTCGACCGCCTCCCGCCAGACCTCGACCGCCCGCGGGTCGCCCGCCTCGACGGCCTTCGCACAGTCGGCGGCGTCCGCGTCCGGGTCCCCGCCGGCCGCGGCCCATGCCTCGCTGACGGCGGCGGCGGACGCGAACCGCTCCAGACAGCCGTGCTGCCCGCAGGGACAGGGGGTGCCGCCGGGGCGTACGACGATATGGCCGATCTCGCCCGCGAAGCCGTGCGCGCCCGCCTCGACCCGGCCGTCGATGCCTATCGCGCCCGCTATCCCGGTGCCCAGCGGCACGAACAGGAAGCGGTCCGCGCCCCGGCCCGCGCCGATCCGGCCCTCGGCGAGCCCGCCGGCGCGCACATCGTGCCCGAGGGCGACGGGCACGCCGAGCCGGTCGGTGAGCAGCTTGCGCAGCGGCACGTCCCGCCAGCCCAGGTTCGCCGCGTAGGCGGCGATGCCCTCGGCCTCGTCGACGATCCCGGGCACCGCGACCCCGGCGGCCCGCGCGGGCTCGCCGAACCGTTCCTCCCCGCACGCGCGCAGCTCGGCGGCGAAGTCGAGGATGCCCTCGATCACCGCCTCTGGTCCGCGTTCGCGGCCGGTCGCCCGGCGCGTGGTGTGCAGGAGCGTGCCGTCCGCCCCGACCAGGGCGGCTTTCATCCCGGTGCCGCCCACATCGAGGGCGATGACGTGTCTCACGGGGGACAGTGTGACCCGTATACCCTGAGAGGTCTAGTCCATTCACGTGGTGTAGACCTTGATTCGTCAACCGGACGAGCAAAACAAGCGAACAGGGTGGGACCGGAGCGATGCAGCGGCGCAGAACGGCAATGATCGCGATGATGTCCGCCCTCGGCCTGACGGCGGGCCTGGGCGGTTGCGGTGTCGGCGACTCGGGCGATGTCACCCTGACCCTGATCGCCGCCGACTACGGCGACAACGAGGCCAACGGCTCCCAGGCGTACTGGGCGGACCTGGTCCAGCGCTACGAGGCGGACCACCCCGACGTGACGGTCGATGTCCGCGTCTACTCCTGGAACGACGTCGACCGCGAGGTCAAGGCACTGGTCGACGCCGGCACCCCGCCCGACCTGGCCCAGATCGGCGCCTACGCCGACTACGCCGACCAGGATCTGCTCTACCGGGCCGGGGATCTGCTCTCCATACCCGTCCAGGCGGACTTCGCCGACCAGTTGGCCCTCGCCGGGCAGGTGCACGGCGTGCAGTACGGCATGCCGTTCGCGGCGTCCACGCGGCTGCTCTTCTACAACAAGACCCTCTTCGAGCAGGCCGGCATCACCGCGCCCACCACCTGGGAGGAACTCGCCGAGAACGCCCGGCAGCTGAAGGACGAGGGCGTCACCACCCCGTACGCGCTGCCGCTCGGCGCGGAGGAGGCCCAGGCCGAGACCCTCCAGTGGCTGCTCAGCGGGGGCGGCGGCTATGTCGACACCAACGGCTCCTACGCCATCGACTCCACCGAGAACGTCGAGACGTTCACCTGGCTGCGGGACGAACTCGTCGGCGAGGGCCTGACCGGGCCGGTCGCGCCCGGCGAACTCAACCGCGCGGACGCCTTCGAGGCGTTCGCCGCCGGCGAGGTCGGGATGCTCAACGGGCACCCCTCCCTGATGAAGATGGCCACCGACCAGGGCGTCGAGTTCGGCATGGTGCCGATGCCCGGCGCCGACGGCGAGAGCGAGGCCATCATGGGCGTCGCCGACTGGATGATGGCCTTCAAGGAGAACGGCCACCAGGACCAGATCGGCGAGTTCCTCAACTTCGTGTACAGCGAGCGCAACGTCCTCGACTTCTCCCGCCGGTACGACCTGCTGCCGGTGACCGACTCCGCCTCCGAGGTCATGACCGCGGCCGAGGAGGACGCCGACCTCAAGCCCTTCCTCGACGAACTGCCCCTGTCCGAGCTGTACCCGGTCAGCCGCACGTCCTGGGCGACGGTCAGCGCCGAGGTCAAGAAGAGCATCGGCACCACGGCGAACCCGGACGGCAGCCCGTCGGTGGTCCTCGGCGAATTGCAGGCGACGGCGATGCGGGCGGAGAGCGGGACGGCGGCCGGGTAGGCGGGGGTGTCTGTCAGTGGGGGCGGCTACGGTTCTCGACATGGAACGGGAACGGGAACGGGACGCGCAGGCCCCCAGGGATGCTCCTGACCCTCCTGACCCTCCTGACTCTCTGGGCAGCCGGGAGCGGGGCATCCTCGCGCTGGAGCGCCGGGGCTTTGCGGGGCCGGGTGCGAAGGAGCGGGCGATCCGCGAGGAGCTGGGCCTGGCCCCGGTCCGCTACTACCAGCTCCTCAACGCCCTCCTGGACGATGCCAGAGCCCTGGAGCACGACGCGGTGACGGTCAACCGGCTCCGACGGGTGCGCCAGGCGCGGCGCGGCGAGCGGTGAGGTGTGGGCGGGGGCCGGGGGCGTGGATAGGGTCGGGGCATGGGCAGCCACGAGAGTGACGCGAACCATCTTCCGACGCCGGTGACCGAGGCCGGGCGGCTCGGTCTCGACACGCTGCTGGCCAAGCCACGATCCGCGGTGATCGCCCTCGACTTCGACGGCACGCTGGCGCCGATCGTCCCCGACCCGGAGCGGGCCCGCGCCCACCCGGACGCGGTCCGCGCGCTCACGGCCCTCGCGCCGAAGGTCGCCTCCATCGCCGTGATCACCGGGCGCCCGGCGGAGGTGGCGGTGCGGTACGGGGGTTTCGGCGGGGTCGCGGGGCTGGAGCACCTCGTCGTGCTCGGGCAGTACGGGGCGGAGCGGTGGGACGCGGCGAGCGGGGAACTGACGGCGCCGGAGCCGCCGGCGGGCATCGCGGCGGTGCGGGCGGAGCTGCCGGGGGTGCTGGCGGCGGCGGGCTCGTCGGCCGGGGGCGCGTGGATCGAGGACAAGGGCCGTGCCGTGGCGGTCCACACCCGGCGTGCGGTGGACCCCCAGTCGGCCTTCGAGGCCCTGCGCGCCCCCCTGACCGACCTCGCCACCCGCCACGCCCTGATCGTCGAGCCCGGCCGCTACGTCCTCGAACTGCGTCCGCCGGGCGTGGACAAGGGCGTGGCCCTGCGCGAGTACGTCCGTGAGGTGGGCGCCGAGTGCGTGCTCTACGCCGGCGACGACCTGGGCGACCTCCCGGCGTACGCCGCGGTGGAGTCCCTCCGCGCGTCGGGCACCCCGGGCCTGCTGGTGTGCAGCGCCAGCGACGAGGTCCCCGAGCTGCGGGAACGGGCGGATGTGGTGGTGGAGGGTCCGGCGGGGGTGGTGCGGTTGCTGTGGGGGGTGGCGGGGGTGATTCGCTGAGCGCGGCTGGGGGGCGGCTGTTGTGGGGGGTGGCGGAGGTGTTTGGCCGGGTGCGGGTGGTGGGTGGCTGGTCGCGCAGTTCCCCGCGCCCCTAGGGGGTTGGGGTGGAGCGCGTTCACCAGGACCGTCGGTGAGGTCCTCGCCAGACAAGCCAGCCTCGGCCGCAACGCCCCAGGGGCGCGGGGAACTGCGCGCTCAACCCCCACGCACCCGCACCCGACTACGTATCCTCCGCCCCCTCAGGGGCGCGGGGAACTGCGCGACCAGCCCCCACGCACCCGCACCTGGCCGCGCACCGTCAGACCCCTCCCCGCCCGGAGGGCACCCGCACCCCGCCGCCCACCCTCAGGCCCCCGCCCGGAGCGCCTCCAGCTGGTCCAGGAACCAGCGGGCCGGAGGCAGGGCCGTACCGGCGGCAGCCAGCCGCTTCGTGCGCTCGGCCCGCTCACCCGCGCTCATCACCAGCGCCGCATGCAACGCGGCAGCGGTCCCGCACACGTCGTACGGGTTCACCCCCACCGCGTCCTCCCCCAGTTCCTCCCACGCCCCCGCCTCCCGCGACAGCACCAGCACGCACCCCTCGTCGGAGACGACCGGCACCTCCTTGGCGACCAGGTTCATGCCGTCGCGGATGGGGTTGACCAGGGCCACATCGGCGAGCCGGTACGCCGCGAGGGAGCGCGCGAAGTCGTCCTCCAGGTGGAGCACGACCGGCGTCCACCCCGTCGTGCCGTACCCCGCGTTGATCTCCCCGGCCACCCGCCGCACCTCGGCCATGTAGTCCCGGTACACCGCGAGATCCTGCCGGGACGGGTACGCGAACGCCACGTGGACGACGCGCTCACGCCACTCCGGGTGGTCGTCCAGGAGCTGCCGGTACGCCAGCAGCCCCCGCACGATGTTCTTGGACAGCTCGGTCCGGTCCACCCGGACGATCGCCCGGCGCCCCGCGCCGATCTCCTCCCGCAGCACCCCCATCCGCCGCTCCACGTCGTCCTCGTGCGAGCGCCGCCGCAGGAAGTCCCCGTCGGCGCCCAGGCCGTGCACCCCCACCTCGGTGTCCCCGAGCCCGCCCGTGAACGCCTCGCAGCACGCCGTGAAGGCGTCCGCCCAGCGCCGGGTGAGAAAGCCCAGCCGGTCCGCGCCCAGCATCCCGCGCAGCACCTGCCCGGCGATGTCGTCCGGCAGCATCCGGAAGTACTCCGGCGGCGCCCAGGGGGTGTGGGAGAAGTGGCTGATGCGGAGGTCGGGGCGGAGGTCGCGGAGCAGCCCGGGGACCAGCGTCAGGTGGTAGTCCTGGACCAGGACCGCCGCCCCCTGCGCCGCCTCCGCCGCCAGCGCCTCGGCGAAGGCACGGTTGTAACTCTCGTACGACGTCCACTGGCGCCGGAACTCCGCGTCGAAGACCGGCTCCAGCGGGGTCTGGTACAGCATGTGATGGACGAACCACAGGACCGAGTTGGCGATGCCGTTGTACGCGTCGGCGTGCACGTCCGCCGGGATGTCCAGCATCCGTACGCCCGGCTCGCCGACCCCGCGCCGCACGGCCTCGCGGTCGCCGTCGCCGAGCACCGAGCACACCCACAGGGCGTCCGCCTCGGGGCCGATCGCCGACAGCCCGGAGACCAGCCCGCCGCCCCCGCGTTTCGCGTGCAGCGTGCCGTCGTCGCGTTGCTCGTAGGAGACGGGCCCGCGGTTGGAGGCGACCAGGACCCGAGCAGCGCCGAAGGTTGCAGCCATACGCCTCAACCTAGCCCGAGCCGTAAACGCTCAAACGTACGGTTCTGCCACCCGCCCGCCGTATACGGCGTCACCCGTGGCCTCACGCGACCTTGCGGGACGCGTACTCGGAGATCTCCGCCATCGGCGGCCGCTCCTCGGTGTCCACGGAGTACGTCCGCGGCTCGAAGCCCTCCTCACCGCGCTCGAACTGGGTGATCGAGGGCCGGACCAGCTGCCCGCGGGCCAGCCGCAGCTGCGCGGTGCGGTAGATCGCGGCGGCCATCCGGCCGAGCGCCTGTCCGTCCTGGTGCCGGTGCTTGCGCACCCCGACATCGACCTGGGCGAGCGCGTCGAGGCCCACGAGATGCAGGGAGTCCACCAGCATGCCCAGCTCGACGCCGTACCCGACGGGGAAGGGCAGCTGTTCCAGCAGGGAGCGGCGGGCCGCGTACTCGCCGCCGAGCGGCTGCACGAAACCGGCCAGCTGGGGCCAGTGCAGATTCAGCAGCGGGCGGGCCATCAGCTCGGTGACCCGGCCGCCCTGTCCGGCCGCGCCCGCCAGCGGACGGTCGTACATGCCCTTGACGAGGTCGATCCCGGGCTCGGTGAGCAGCGGGCCGACGATGCCGGACACGAAGTCCGAGGAGAACTCCTTGAGGTCGGCGTCGATGAAGCAGACGATGTCACCGCTCGTGACCAGCAGCGAGCGCCACAGCACCTCGCCCTTGCCGGGGACGGCCGGCAGCCGCGGCAGGATCTCGTCGCGGTGCACCACCCGGGCGCCCGCGGCGGCGGCCACCTCGGCGGTGCGGTCGGTGGAGCCGGAGTCCACGACGACGATCTCGTCGACGAGCGGCACCTGGTCCATCAGGTCGTGGCGGATCACCGCGACGATGTCGCCGACGGTCTCCTCCTCGTTCAGCGCGGGCAGCACCACGCTGACCGACTGGCCGGTGCTGCGCTTGGCGGCCAGGATGCGGTGCAGCGGGCGGTCGGTCAGGGACCAGGTGTGGGTCCCGAGCCAGCGCTCGACTTCTTCCAGCACGGTCCGCGGCTCCTCACTGTTGGGCTCGCACGCGATGGAACCCCAGGTCACCGGCGCCTCACCGGCGGTGTGATCCATCTCGCGGTACGGACGACTATCTCAACTGTCCTGGCCTTCGGTTACAGTCTTGAACAACGCTGATGACCATCGCATGTCGGGGGTCCGCGGCGCACACAACCGAACATATAACCGCAAGAACAACCGCATATTGCTCATCCAGAGGGGCAGAGGGAAACGGCCCGATGAAGCCCCGGCAACCCTCCAGCCGGTCTCGTAACCGATCGCTGACGATCGTCACCGCGAGGCTCCCGGCTAGGGAAGGTGCCAAATCCGTCTCACGACGAAATGCGTCGTGGGGAAGATGAGGAGAAAGGGCCTCGCCTCACATGGCTGTGCAGACTGTCGCGAAGACCGGCAATTCCACCATCGATCTCGGACCCGCCGCCGCGCTCTCCTGCCGCGAATGCGGCCATCGCGTCCCGCTCGGCCCGCTCTTCGCCTGCGAGGAGTGTTTCGGCCCGCTGGAGATCGCCTACGACTTCTCGGCCTACGACACCGAGGAACTGCGGGGGCGGATCGCAGCGGGCCCCGCGAACATCTGGCGCTACGCGCCGCTGCTGCCCGTCCCCGCGGACGTGGCCGACAAGCCCAACCTGAACCCCGGCTGGACCAAGCTCGTCCAGGCCGACAACCTGGCCCGTGAGCTGGGCATCACCGGCGGCCTGTATGTCAAGGACGACTCCGGCAACCCCACCCACTCCTTCAAGGACCGGGTCGTCGCCCAGGCCCTGGAGGCCGCCCGTGCCTTCGGCTTCACCACCCTGTCCTGCTCCTCCACCGGCAACCTGGCCGGCGCGGTCGGCGCCGCAGCCGCCCGCGCGGGCCTGCGCTCCTGCGTCTTCATCCCGCACGACCTGGAGCAGGGCAAGGTCGTCATGGCCGCGGTCTACGGCGGCGAGCTGATCGGCATCGAGGGCAACTACGACGACGTGAACCGTTTCTGCTCCGAGCTGATCGGCGACCCGGCCGGCGAGGGCTGGGGCTTCGTCAACGTCAATCTGCGGCCGTACTACGCGGAGGGGTCCAAGACCCTGGCGTACGAGATCTGCGAGCAGCTCGGCTGGCGGCTGCCCGACCAGATCGTGGTGCCGATCGCCTCCGGCTCCCAGCTCACCAAGATCGACAAGGGGCTCCAGGAGCTGATCAAGCTCGGGCTGGTCGAGGACCGGCCCTACAAGATCTTCGGCGCCCAGGCCGAGGGCTGCTCGCCGGTCTCCGCCGCCTTCAAGGGCGGCCACGACGTGGTGCGCCCGCAGAAGCCGAACACCATCGCCAAGTCGCTGGCCATCGGCAACCCGGCGGACGGGCCGTACGTGCTCGATATCGCGCGGCGTACGGGCGGGGCGGTGGAGGATGTGAACGACGAGCAGGTCGTCGACGCGATTCGGTTGCTCGCGCGGACCGAGGGGATTTTCGCGGAGACCGCCGGGGGGGTGACCGTGGGGGTCACCAAGAAGCTGGTGGAGAGCGGGGTGCTCGATCCTTCGCTGACCACGGTGGTTCTTAATACCGGGGATGGGTTGAAGACGTTGGACGCGGTTGCGGACACCGGGTTGACGGCGACCATTCGGCCCAGTCTGGAGTCGTTCCGCGAGGCCGGGTTGGTCTAGGTCCAGTTCCATTGAATTTGTCTGCGGGCCGGTGGGGGCTGGTCGCGCCCGCGCGGCGGAAGCCGCATATCGATAGCGCCCCGCGCCCCTTAAAGGGCGTTAGCTGACCGGAGGTTCAAAGTGAGCGTTACCGTTCGTATCCCTACCATTCTGCGGACCTACACGGGTGGGCAGGCCGAGGTTGCCGCTGAAGGGGGGAATCTTGGTGAGGTCATCGCGGATCTGGAGACGAAGCATGCCGGGATCGCCGCCCGGGTGCTGGACGATCAGGGCAAGCTGCGGCGGTTCGTGAACGTGTACGTCAATGATGATGATGTGCGCTTCGAGCAGGGGCTGGAGACGGCCACGCCCGACGGGGCCGGGGTGTCGATCATCCCGGCCGTGGCCGGCGGCTGCTGAGTCACCCACCGTTCGTCGAATTGCCCTCTCCGTGAGAGAAACGGAGGGGGCAATTCTGCATGGTTAAGCAGGGTAGAGTTGGGGAACCGCTGCCGTTCGCGTTCCGAGGCAGCGATGAGAAGTAGCCAAAGTGTGAGCTTCCTTTGCGTCTTTCGTTCTCTTTGTCGGGCCCGACTTGCCCCGGAGTCTGAGGAATTCTCCAGAAATTCCCGACCGGTCCTGCCCGGATTTCTCGTCCGATTGACCTGTTGCAGACAGCAGTTGGGCAGATACATTCGGCCGCGGTCGACGCGTTCCGGCGCACGCCCCCACCGATCGGGGGGTGAGGTCTGACCCGGGTCCGCGAAGTGTGGATCTGTGCAAGGGCCAGTAATAGGGGAGTTAGGCATGGCTCAGGGCACCGTCAAGTGGTTCAACGCGGAGAAGGGGTACGGCTTCATCGCGGTCGACGGTGGTGCGGACGTCTTCGTCCACTACAGCGCGATTCAGATGGACGGATACCGCACCCTGGAAGAGGGCCAGCGGGTCGAGTTCGAGATCTCGCAGGGCCAGAAGGGCCCGCAGGCCGATATGGTTCGCGTCACCGCCTGAACATTTCTTGCTAGGGAAGGGCCCGCATCCACTGGGTGCGGGCCCTTCCGCGTGCCCCCTCGACGCCCCGTCGGGGCGCCTCCGCGCCCCTGGTGGATCACGGCGGGCGCTTGCACTCTCCAGGGGCGAGTGCTAATCATTGGCGTTAGCACTCTGAAGGTGAGAGTGACAACGAAGGACCGGGTCGGTGAGGCCGCAAGCCGGGTGGGGCAAGGATCCACAGGGTGAGCGAGCCGTCCGTCGCGGGCGCGGGCGCGGTCCGAAGAATCACCCCCAGTCCTGGAGGGACCACTTCACATGGCCAAGATCATCGCGTTCGACGAGGAGGCGCGGCGCGGCCTTGAGCGCGGTATGAACCAGCTCGCCGACGCCGTCAAGGTCACCCTCGGCCCCAAGGGCCGCAACGTCGTCCTTGAGAAGAAGTGGGGCGCCCCCACGATCACCAACGATGGTGTCTCCATCGCCAAGGAGATCGAGCTCGAAGACCCGTACGAGAAGATCGGCGCCGAGCTGGTCAAGGAAGTAGCCAAGAAGACGGACGACGTCGCCGGTGACGGTACGACGACGGCCACCGTCCTGGCTCAGGCCCTGGTCAAGGAGGGCCTGCGGAACGTCGCCGCGGGCGCCAACCCGATGGCTCTCAAGCGTGGTATCGAGAAGGCCGTCGAGGCCGTCTCCGGCGCGCTGCTCGACCAGGCGAAGGAGGTCGAGACCAAGGAGCAGATCGCCTCCACGGCCTCCATCTCCGCCGCCGACACCCAGATCGGCGAGCTGATCGCCGAGGCGATGGACAAGGTCGGCAAGGAAGGCGTCATCACCGTCGAGGAGTCCCAGACCTTCGGGCTGGAGCTTGAGCTGACGGAGGGCATGCGCTTCGACAAGGGCTACATCTCCGCCTACTTCGCCACCGACATGGAGCGCATGGAGGCGTCGCTGGAGGACCCGTACATCCTCATCGCGAACTCCAAGATCTCCAACGTCAAGGACCTGCTCCCGCTCCTGGAGAAGGTCATGCAGTCGGGCAAGCCGCTGCTGATCATCGCCGAGGACGTCGAGGGCGAGGCCCTGTCGACCCTGGTCGTCAACAAGATCCGCGGCACCTTCAAGTCCGTCGCGGTCAAGGCCCCGGGCTTCGGCGACCGCCGCAAGGCGATGCTGAACGACATCGCGATCCTCACCGGCGGCGAGGTGATCTCCGAGGAGGTCGGCCTCAAGCTGGAGAACACGACCCTGGACCTCCTGGGCCGTGCCCGCAAGGTCGTCATCACCAAGGACGAGACCACCATCGTCGACGGCGCCGGGTCCTCGGACCAGGTCGCCGGCCGGGTCAACCAGATCCGCGCCGAGATCGAGAACAGCGACTCCGACTACGACCGCGAGAAGCTCCAGGAGCGCCTGGCGAAGCTCGCGGGCGGCGTGGCCGTCATCAAGGCCGGTGCCGCGACCGAGGTGGAGCTGAAGGAGCGCAAGCACCGCATCGAGGACGCCGTGCGCAACGCCAAGGCGGCCGTCGAGGAGGGCATCGTCGCCGGTGGTGGCGTGGCGCTGCTCCAGGCTTCCTCGGTCTTCGAGAAGCTGGAGCTGGAGGGTGACGAGGCGACGGGTGCCGCCGCCGTGAAGCTCGCCCTTGAGGCTCCGCTGAAGCAGATCTCCGTCAACGCCGGCCTTGAGGGCGGCGTCGTGGTGGAGAAGGTCCGCAACCTCACCCCGGGTCACGGTCTGAACGCCGCGACCGGTGAGTACGTGGACATGATCGCCGAGGGGATCATCGACCCGGCGAAGGTGACGCGCTCGGCGCTTCAGAACGCCGCGTCGATCGCCGCGCTGTTCCTCACCACCGAGGCTGTTATCGCCGACAAGCCGGAGAAGGCCGCCGCGCCTGCCGGTGGCGGTATGCCGGGCGGTGACATGGACTTCTGATCGGGGTTGCTCGATCTGCGTCCTTATGGTTCGAGGGCGACACCCTCCGGGGGTTCCGGGGGTGTCGCCCTCGGGCGTTTTTGGGGGAGGGGGCGCTTCGTGGTGGGGGGCTTGGGTGGTGGGGGCGGATGCGGGTTCGGTGGGGGCTGGTCGCGCAGTTCCCCGCGCCCCTAGGGAGATGACGGCTGCGTCCGTTCGAAGGGCCCGCGCCCCTAGGGAGATGACGGCTGCGTCCGTTCGAAGGGCCCGCGTGTCTGGGGAGGTGACGGCTGCGTTCGTTCGAAGGGCCCGCGCCCCTGAAAAGCCTCGGCCTCGCGCCCTTTTTGAGGTGTTCCGGGTTTCCCGGAGGGGGGATCTTTCTGTTCGTACGGTGCGCGGGGGAGGGGGTGGGGCGCTAGCGTGCCGCCTATGCGGATCCTCCAACTGTCCGATACTCATATCGAGCGGACCGCCGGACCCAACCGGCACGGCGTCGACCCCATCGAATCGTTGCGTCTGATGCTGGGTGAGCTGCGGCATCAGCGTGAGGTCGACGCGATCGTGGTCACCGGGGACATCGCGGACGACGGGGCGGTGGAGTCGTACGCGATCGCGCGGGAGTTGCTGGGGGAGTTCGCGGCGGGAATGCGTGTGCCGCTGTTCTTCACCACGGGCAATCACGACGACCGTGAGGCGTTCGGCAAGGTGCTCGGCAGCGGGCATCTGGCGGCCGACGGCTCGGACCTCGCCCAGACGGTCCTCTCCTCCGCCGAGGGGGAGCGGGCGGCGGTGAGCGTGGTGCGGGGGTACCGGTTCATCACCATGGACTCGCTGGTGCCCGGCGAGGTGTACGGCGGGCTGAGCGACGCCCAGCTGGACTGGTTGCACAACCTGCTGCGCACCAGTGCCCAGCGGGGCACGATCCTCGCCTTCCATCACCCGCCGATCGCCATGGACGTGGACATCCAGCGGACCTTCGGGCTGCGCAATCCGCGCGCGCTGGGGGAGGTGCTGCACGGCAGTGACGTACGGGCCGTGCTGACCGGGCACTTCCATCTCCAGCTCCTCGGGCTGCTCGCCTCCGTCCCGGTCTGGGTCTGCCCGGCCGTGGTCAACCGCGTCGACCTCACCGCCGACTGGGACACCGAGCGGATCGTGCGCGGTGCCGCCGCGTCCGTGATCGATGTGGGCGGGGCCGCGGGGCCGCTGTTCCACACCCTGCACGCCCGTGACCCGCGCGCCCACGAGACGCTGTCCGAGCGGGACGAGGACCAGGTGATGGACTTCATCGAAGCGCGGGGACGGATGCGCTGACCTGACCCGTATTTCTTGAGTAACTCAATCAATTCACCTATGCCCTACAGGTTGCCCATCGGCTCGATGTCCGTGCGGACCGGCGTTCCCCACACCCGTAGCACCTCGTAGTCGGTGAATTCGTGGACCAGGCGGTACGCCATCGCCGGGCGGGAGCCGCGGCGCTGGGCGGTGAGGTACAGCTCGGCCTCGTGGCGGTCGCGGCGCGGGGTGCCGCACAGCTGCCACTCCTGGCCGTTCCACAGCTCCGGCAGCCAGCGCTGCTGGGGCTGCGGCCGGTCGCCGCTCACCCCGTAGCGGGAGGGCGTGGCGGTGGCCGGGCCGCCGGGTCCCGCCGGGCCGTTGTACTCCGCCCGGCGGGCCGTGCGGCGCCGGGTCTCGCACAGCAGGCACAGGTCGGGGGCGCTCTCGTCGACCGGGCCGCCCGGATGCTCGGCGCACCGGGTGGTGGGCGCCGCCGTACTGACGCTGTCCTCCAGCAGATCGGCCGCGCGGCGCAGATCGGCGCGGATCTCGTGCAGCTTGGCGTCCGGGGTGGTCCCGCTCAGGGCGTCCCCGTGCTCGCCGAGGACCCGGAGGGCTCGGCCCACGGCGGTCAGTTGGGCGTGGTTCATGGCCTCAGTGTCGTACGGCGGAGGGTGGAGAGGTATTCGGTGGGGTGGTGTGGGGCGGGGCGGGCTCAGTTTCCGGTGTCCGGGGACGGGGACGGTGGTGGGCTCAGGGGGGTGTGCCGGAGGCCGACGGTGTACGTCGTGAGGAAGCCGGCCGCGTAACCGGTGAGGAGGCCGCCCGCGTACACCGCCGCCGTCAGGCCCAGGCCCCGGTTGCCGGCCAGCAGGGGGAACAGGGCCCAGCCGGACGGGCCGATCGCCGTCGCGCCCACCCGCACGCCGAGCATCGCGAACACCCCGATGAACGCCCCGCCCGCCGCCCCGCCCACGCACGCGGTCAGGAACGGGCGGCCCAGGGGGAGCGAGACGCCGTAGATGAGCGGTTCGCCGACGCCCAGCAGGCCCGCCGGGAGCGCGGACCTGATCGTCGTACGCAGTGCGGTGTGCTGCCGCAGCCGGACGTAGACGGCCGCCGCCGCGCCCACCTGGCCCGCGCCCGCCATCGCCAGGATCGGGAGCAGCACGGTGTAGCCCTGCTGTTCGATGAGGGTGGCGTGGATCGGGATCAGGGCCTGGTGCAGGCCCAGCATCACCAGGGGCAGGAACAGTCCGCCCAGGACCAGGCCCGCGAGGGCGCCGGTGGTGGTCAGCAGCCAGTCGGCGGCGGTGCCGATGGCGGCGGAGACGGCACCGGCGGCGTACATCAGCCCGTACAGCGTGGCCAGGCCCGCCACCAGCACGGTGAGAGTGGGGGTGACCAGCACGTCCAGGGCGGCCGGGACCCGGCCCCGGCACCACTTCTCGACGTACGTCCCCAGCAACGCCGCCGCGAGTGCGCCGAGGACGCCGCCCTGGCCGGGGGAGAGGGCGACGCCGAAGGCGGTCACCTGGGCGACGCCGGGATAGACGACGACCGCCGCGACCGCGCCCCCGAGGATCGGGGTGCCGCCGAACTCCTTCGCCGTGTTGTAGCCGACGAACACCGCGATCAGGGCCATGAACGCGGCGGCGATGGCGGCGAGCGCCGGGGTCACGCCGGGCAGCCAGCCGGCATTGAGCAGCAGCCCGTTGACCCCGGCGAGGATGCCGCAGCCGATGAGGGCCGGGATGAGGGGGACGAAGATGTTGGCGACGCGGCGCAGGACGGTCTTGGCCGGGGTGGCGTTGCGCCGCCTCCGCTCGGCGCGCAGTTCCTCGCCCTTCGCGGTGAGTTCCCCGGCCGAGGCTGCTGACGGCTCCGCGCTCAGCAGTTCCTCGAAATCGTGGGTCACCCGCGCCACCGTGCCCGGCCCCAGCACGATCTGGTACGTGTCGTCGGCGACGGTCCCGAGCACGCCCGGTACGGTCCGCAGCGCCGCGTCGTCGACCAGCCCGGGGTCGGCGAGGCCGAGGCGCAGGCGGGTCATGCAGTGGGCGACGGAGGTGACGTTCGCGGGGCCGCCGACCAGGGGGAGGAGGGCGGCGGCGAGGGTGGTGGGCTCGGGGCCCGCGGGTTCGGTGCGCACGTCCCCGAGCGTGCGGGTCAGTGGGGCGCGGCGGCGAGCGCGGCGCGCAGATGGCCGCCGGACTCCTCCAGAAGGCGGGCGGCGGTGGGGGCGTCGACCCCGGCCAGCAGGGTGAGGATGGCGTCCTTGACCTCGCCGTCGGTGGCCGCGAGGGCCGCTTCGATCTCGTCGTCGGCGGCGCCGGTGGCGAGGGCGACGATCCGGCGGGAGCGGGCGCGCAGCTTCTCGTTGGAGGCGCGGACGTCGACCATCAGATTCCCGTAGGTCTTGCCGAGGCGGATCATCGTGATCGTCGAGAGCATGTTGAGGACGAGCTTCTGGGCGGTGCCGGCCTTCAGCCGGGTGGACCCGGTGAGCAGTTCGGGCCCGACGACCACCTCGATGCCGTGCTCGGCGGCGGCGGCCAGCGCGCTGTGCGGATTGCAGGCCAGCCCGACGGTCAGCGCGCCCAGCGCACGGGCGTGTCCGACCGCGCCGAGGGCGTACGGCGTACGGCCGGACGCGGAGATGCCGACCACCGTGTCGTCGCCGGTCAGCGCCAGGGCGTCCAGGTCGGCGCGGGCCAGCTCGGGGGAGTCCTCGGCGCCCTCGACGGAGGTCACCATGGCGCCGGGGCCGCCCGCGATCAGCCCGACGACCTGGGCGGGGTCGGTGTTGAAGGTGGGCGGGCACTCGGAGGCGTCGAGCACGCCGAGCCGCCCGGCGGTCCCGGCGCCCGCGTAGATCAGCCGCCCGCCCCGGGCCATCCGGGCGGCGATGGCGTCGATGGCGGCGGCGATGGCGGGAAGGGCGCGGGCGACGGCTCCGGGGACGCCGGAGTCCTCGCGGTTCATGAGGGTGGCGAGGCCGAGGGTGGAGAGCCGGTCGATGTCCGCCAGCTCGGGCCGGAAGGCCTCGGTGGTCAGCTGTTCCAGTTCGGCGCGGATGTCCCGGGGCTCGGAGGTGGAGGTCATGAATCCGGACGGCTCTTTCCAGGAGGGATCTAGGGTTCGGTTTACGGTTGAGGTTTGGGGGGATTTAGGGGATTTATCGGATGGGCTGGGGGTGTGGGGCCGTGTGGATGCGCGGCTCCGCCGCGTGGGCGCGATCAGCCGGGCCCTGCGACCCGATGGTCCCGACGGACTAACTCCGATGCCGGTGCGCGAGCGCCTCGTACGACGCCGACAAGGCGGGCCCGGCACTGTCGTACGTCCGCTGCGCCACCCCCACGAACAGACAGTCCACCACCAGCAGCTGACTGGTCCGGGACGACATGGCCGCTGGCCGCAGCTCGCTCTCCCGGGCCGTCGACGTGGTCAGCACATGGTCGGCGTACTGCGTGACCGGCCCGTCCGGCCGCCCGGTGATCGCCACGGTGGTGGCCCCCCGTTCGAAGGCGACCCGCAGTGGCTCGATGACGTCCCCGGTGGACCCGGAGTGGGTGATGGCGATGGCGACATCGCCGGTGCGCAGCTGGACGGCGTTGGTGACGGCGAGGTGGGGGTCGGAGTGGGCGTGGGCTATGAGCCCTATCCGCAGCAGCTTCTGGGTGAGGTCCTGGGCGACGAGACCGGACGCCCCGATGCCGTAGACGTCGATGCGCCGGGCCGCCGCGGCGGCGGTGACGGCGGCCCCGAGCTGCACGGTGTCCAGCGCGGCGGCGGTGTCGGCGAGGGTCTGCTGCTCGTCACGGGCGAGCTTGGCGACGACCTCGGCGAGGGGATCGTCCACGGCGATGTCGGTCGTGATGGCGGGCGCGCGGCCGGACTGCTGGTGGGCGGCGAGGCCGGCGAGGGCGAGGCGCAGATCGCGGTACCCGGGGTAGCCGAGGAGGCGGGCGGTGCGTACGACGGTCGCCTCGCTGGTGCCGGTGAGTTCGGCGAGACCGGTGACCGTGAGGGCGGCGCAGCCCGCGGGGTCGCCCGCGACGGCTTCGGCGACGCGCTGCATGGAGCGGGTCATCGAGGGGATCAGGGTGCGCACCTTGGCGGCGAGGGCGGCGGGTGCGGGGGGCGCGAGGGGTGCGGGGGGCGCGAGGGGCGCGGGGCGGGTCGCGGGCGCAGGGCGGGCCGGGGGCGTGGCGGGTGCCGGGGGCGTGGTGGCGGGTGCCGGGGGCCCGGCGGATGTGTGGGCCGCCGTACCGTCGAAAGTTTCCTTCACCTTCTGGGTCACTCATGAAAGATATTTTCGTCCGGGTGTCCCGGTCAAGAGTGCGCACAATAGGGGTATGGCTCCCGATCCCCCCGCTCATCCCATCAGCCCCCTGGAACAGGCGCTGCACACCGCTCGCGCGCTGGTGCTCGCCGATCTGGTCGCGGGTGAGGTGGCCGAGGCGGACGTGGTCTCGCTGGTCGAGGAGTCGGTCGTGGAGCGGCGCTGGTGGGTGGAGCAGTGGCCGGACGGGGCGGCGTTCGTCGCGGGGCTGATCGCCCAGGACGTGCAGGACGCGCTGCTGGACCGGTACGGGCGCTGGCCGCTGTGCCCGGTCTGCGGTTCGGGTGATCCGCACGCGCTGGACATCGAACCCGAGCTGGGCCCCGACCCGCACTGGGTGTGCCACCAGGCAGGCGTGAAGGTCGCGGCGCTGGGCACGCTCAGCGCCGGGATCGGGGCGGGCGGCGGGGCGCCGGCTCCGTGACCGTCTACATCGACCCGCCGACCTGGCCGGGCCACGGCCGCCTGTGGTCCCACCTGATCAGCGACGCCTCGTACGACGAACTCCACCTCTTCGCCCAGCGGCTCGGCGTCCCGCCCCGCGCCTTCGAGCGCGACCACTACGACCTCCCGTCCCACCGCTATCCGGACGCGGTGAGCGCGGGCGCCCTGGAGGTGAGCAGCCGGGAGGTGGTCCGGCTGCTGACCGGGGCGGGCCTGCGCAGACGCCGTACGCGGGGAGGTCCGTCCGGCCGGTGAGACCGGGCCCGCCCCTATCTCTCGGGCCTGCCCCTCACTACTCCTCGGGCGCGGAATCCCCCCGCAGCTCATACGCGTGCAGCGGCTCCCCGCCCCCGTCGACCCGGCTGAAACCGGCCCGCGCCAGCACCGCCCGGGACGCGGCGTTGTCCGGCTCGACGGTGGCGAACAGGCACCGCACGTCGTCCTGGGCCAGCGCCCACCCGGCGAGCCCGCGCAGCGCCTCCGTGGCGTATCCGCGCCCCCGAGCCGCCGCGACGAGGTCGTACCCGATCTCCACCCGCCCGTCGCCGTCGGGGGCGCTGTGGAACCCCATCCCCCCGATCGCGAGATCGTCCGCACGGCGGACCAGCACGAAGACCCCGAACCGGGGCCGCAGCACGCCTTCCGCGTACGCCTTCAGCAGCAGTTCGGCGGCCACCCGGGTGCCGTCCATGGGCCCGCCCTCGATCCAGGTGAAGCCGCCGTCGCCGCCGGTGGCCAGGTCGGCGGCGGAGGCGGGGGTCAGCGCCTCCAGGGTGAGCGGTCCGGCGGGCAGGACCAGGTTGTTGTGCCAGCGCCACTCGGTGACCGGGGCCCGGCCGGGCAGCGCGCCGCGACCGGTGGCCCACAGCAGGGTGGGCCAGGCGCCGGGGCCGGGCCGGACGTCCGCGAAGAGCGTGCGCAGGACGAAGTCGGCGTGCCCGGCGGCGGGTTCGTAGCGCAGACCCAGGGCGCCGGCGATGTCGTACGTGTGCAGCAGCACCTCGGCGACGCCCATCGCGGCGAAGCCCTCGCGGTTCGCGCTGCGGAAGGGGTACGGGTGGAAGGCGCGGGCGTGGCGGGGCGCGGTCCGCACGGCCGCCGCCAGCAGCGCGCCGGTGGCCTCGATGGCCTGGAGGGTGCCGGTGTTGTCGGCGGGGTCGTCGAGGGTGAGGTCGTAGGGGACGTACGCGTGTTGCGCGCGGCTCGCCAGCTGGCTCGCGTAGGCGAGCAGATCGCCGGCGATGTGCTCGGCGGTCTCGCGGCAGCTCCAGTCCAGCCCCGAGGCCGGGATGCCGCCCCAGTCGAGCGCGACCCCCGCCCCCAGCGCCGCCACGGCCCCGGCGACCGCGCTCCGCACCTGCTCGGCGGCCTGTTCCCCACCCTGAATCCCCATGGGGGCAGGCTAGAAGGTGCTGCTCAGCCGGGCGACAGCATTTCCAGCTCGGCGGCCATGTTGTAGCGGGCGGTCCGTTCCCAGTGCTCGCGGCCGTACGGGGTGTGGAAGAGGACCGGGAGGGCGAGGAACTGCACGAGGACGACGGTGCGGCCGGTGCGGAAGGCGTCCGGCGGGACGAAGGCGTACTCCTCGCGGATGGCGGCCGTGTACGCGGCGTACGCCGACGGGGGCGCCGCCAGGATCGCGAGGTCCGCGTCGCACAGGACCTGCCCGTCGGGGTCGTCGTCGCCCGGCGCGTGGGTCACGGTCAGCCGGACCAGCCGGGCCACCTCGGCGACCTTGCCCGGCGCCAGCCCCGCCTCCGTCAGCGCCCGTTCGGCGAGCCGGGCCGACCGCTCCTCGTTCTCCTCGCGCTCGGGCCGGTACACGGCGTCGTGGAACCACACCGCCAGCCGTACGACGTCCAGGTCACCGGCGTGACCCGCCAGCGGTCCGTCCACGTGGTCGAGCACGGCCGTGAGGTGCGTCGCCGTGTGATAGCGGCGCTGAGGTTCCTGCCAGCGGGCGAGCAGGTCATCGGCGTACGGGAGGGGATCGGCGTATCGGAGGGGATCGGTGTATCGGAGGGGATCGGGTCCGTCGCCGTCGCCTCGGGCGCCGGTCAGGGCGGCGGCGAAACGGACGCGGAGGGAGTCGAGATCGGCCATGGGGGCATTGTTCCCTCCCGTGGTCCGTCCCGTGGTCGGTCCCGTGGTCCGTCCCGCGTTCCGTCCCGCGTTCCCTCCCACGGTCCGCTGCGCGCCGTCTCCCATCTCCCGTGAGTGGTACACGGACATCTAGGTTGGGACGTATGACTGATGAGCACATGGACGCAGGCGTACGGGACCCCGAGCTGCCGGGGCGGTTGCTGACCATCGAGCGGGACGCGCTGGTGCCGTTGCTGCGGGGCCGGGCGGACGCGGACTTCGAGATCCGGACGGAGGCGTGTCCGGACTGGACGGTAAGGGACGTGCTGGCGCACTGCGCGGCCGTGCTGAACCGGGTGGTGGAGAGCCGGTACGAGAAAGGCGTGTTCTCGCCGGTCGCGAATCAGCGGGATATCGAGGAACTGGCGGGTTTGTCCCACCAGGAGGTGGTGGATCAGCTGGAGCGCGGGATGACCGAGGCCGGGCCGCTGATCGCGAAGGCGGGCGGGATCCTCGACGGGATCGGGCTGGGGGAGTGGGTGCACTCGGGCGATGTCCGGGACGCGCTGGGCGTGCCGGGCGCGTACGGCGGCGCCGGGCTGCCGTCGGCACTCGCGCTGCTCGCCCGGATCAGCAGGGAGAAGGGCAAGGTCGCGCTGCACGCCGATCTGGACGACAGGGACGAGCCGCTGCTGCTCGGCGAGCCGGACGGACAGCGCCCGCCGGCCCGTTTCATCGGCGACGCCCCGACGCTCGTACGGCTGTACTCGGGGCGGTCGGTGCGGGGGGCGAGGTTCGAGCTGGCGGGCGTGGCGGCGGAGGAACTGAACATCTACGGGTGAACCGGCGGGTATGGGCGGAGGCCGGTGGGAGGCCCCTGCCGATGTGGCCGTCGGGGTGGCGTCGGGTGGCGTCGGTGTGGCGGCCGATGTGCCCACCGTTACATGTCGGAAATCCTTCAGTATGGCAAATATTTACGCGTGACAACTGCGACGGCTCCTTGGTTGGCCGGGGCCCCTCCTCGCGGCCTGCGGGTTCGCGGCGTACCCTGATATTGGACTAGACCTGTAGTCGCCAGGGGAAACGGGAAGGGGTCCTGATGGTTTCGCGTGCAGTCCTGGAGGTGATCGCCCTGGATGCCGAGGACGCGGTCGCCGCCCAGGCGGGGGGTGCGGATCGGCTGGAGCTGGTCACGGACATGGCGGCCGACGGGCTGACCCCGTCGGCCGCCACCTTCACGGCGATCCGCGCCGCCGTCGATATTCCGCTGCGCGTGATGCTGCGGCTCGCGGACGGGTTCTCCGCGGGGGACACGGGGCGGTTGGTGGAGGCCGTGCGGCGGATGCGGGGGGCGGGGGCGGACGAGTTCGTCCTAGGGTTCCTCGATCCGCACGGCGGGCTGGATCTGTACACGGTCGAACTGCTCGTGGGGGAGCTGGACGGCTGTGCGTGGACGTTCCACCGCGCGATCGACCGCGCGGCGGACCGGGACGCCCTGCGCAAGCAGCTCGACGGGCTGCCGGGCCTCGACACCTACCTCACGGCGGGTGCGGCCACGGGGGTCGACGAGGGCGGGCCCACGCTGCTGTCCGAGGCCGGGCGCCGGGGTGAGCCGGGCTATGAGCAACAGCTCCTCGTGGGCGGCGGCCTGCGTCTCGACCACGTACCCGCCCTGCTCGCCGCGGGCATCGACGCCTTCCACATCGGCGGCGCGGCCCGCCCGGACGGCTGGGGCGGCCCGGTGTCGCCGGAGGCGGTAGCGGAGTGGCGCACGGTCCTGGACGGTCCGTTGGGGGCAGCGGGGGCAGCGGGGGCAGCGGGCTGAGCGGGGGGCGCGGCGGGACCGGGCACTGTCCGGTTTCCGCCGCGCTTTCGTGGGGCGGGTGGGGAGCCGGACGCGGCCTGGGCCGCCGACGCCGCTCACCCGCCATCGCCTCAGGGGCGCGGGGCTGTATCGATGTGCGGCTCCGCCGCGTGGGCGCGACCAGCCACGAACCACCCGCACCCGGCCCCCACAGCAGCCACCCCCCACCTCACTCCCCAACCCCCGGAGGGAACCGTCACCGCAACTGCCAAGGCAGCGCCCCGGAATGCGTCACCGTCAGCCCCGACACCGCCCGGGTCAGCGCCACATACAGCCGCCGCAACCCGGTCCGCTCATCCGGCTCCCCCTCCACCACCGCCCCCGGCTCGTCGAGCACGACATAGTCGTACTCCAGCCCCTTCGCCAAAGACGCCGGCACCAGCGTGAGCCGGGTCTCGCGCGTGGTCTCGGCCCCCGGATCCAGATACCCGATCCCGGCCGCACCCAGCGCCTCCGCCAGCACCGGCACCCGAGCGTCCGCCGCGATGAGCCCGATCGACCCTTCCCGGGCCAGCGCCTCCCGCACGGCACCGACGACCCCCGCCGTACCGGAGACCTCACCCGCCCCCGTAGGCCCCGGAGCCCCCGGGGAAACCTCCCGCACCTCGAACACCCCAGGGCTCTCCCGTACCGACGCCACCGGCGCCAGCCCCGGCGCGATGTACGGCAGCAGCCGGGACGCGTACGCGATGACATCCGTCGGCACCCGGAACCCGGCCGTCAGCTCCTCGACCACGGCGTCCCCCTTCCCCAGATGCCCGAGCGCCGCCTCCCAACTGGGCGTCGCCCACGGCGTGGTCCCCTGTGCCAGATCCCCCAGGACGGTCGCGGACCCCGTCGTACAGCGCCGCCCCACCGCCCGGTACTGCATAGGGGACAGATCCTGCGCCTCGTCGAGCACCACATGCCCCAGCGAGTGCGTCCGCTCGACCAGATCCGACGCCTCGTCGACGAGCACGGCGTCCGCCGCCGACCACTTCGCCGCCTTGACCGACCGCACGGGTTTGCCCCACAGGATCATCTTCTGCTCATCGGCGGACAGCACCCCCTCGGCATGCTCCGCGAGGAACTCCGCGTCGGTCAGCAGCCGCAGCACCAGCTTGGCCGGCTCCACGGCCGGCCACACCGCCTTCACGGCCGCCTTCACCGCGCTGTTGCGCGCCACCGCGTCCTGCACCCGGTCGTCGGGCGCCTCCCCGGACCGTTCCATCTGCACCAGCACCGCGTGCGCGATCCGCTGGGGCAGCGCGTCCCGGGCGGCCCCGTAGCGAATGTCCCGGTCGAGCAACTCCCGTACGATCTCCTCCAGTTCGTACGCCGCCACCCGCCACCGCCGGGACCCGCGCACCACGACCACCGGCTCTACGTCCATGGTGACCTGCGCGTACAGCGCCCGCCGCAGCACCTCGGCCATCCGGGCGTCCCCCTTGACGACGGCCGCCGCGGCGTCGTCCGTACCACACACCTCCACCCGCGCCACCAGATCATCGACGGTGGCCTGCCGCACCGACAACTCCCCCAGCGCGGGCAGCACTTGCTCGATGTAGTGCAGGAAGGACCGGTTCGGGCCGATCACCAGCGTGCCGGTGCGGGCCAGCCGCTCGCGGTGGGCGTACAGCAGATACGCGACCCGGTGCAGCCCCACCGCCGTCTTCCCGGTGCCGGGACCGCCCTGCACACACACCGTGCCGGACAGCCCGGACCGTACGATCCCGTCCTGCTCGGGCTGGATCGTGGCGACGATGTCCCGCATCGGGCCGACGCGCGGACGCTCGATCTCCCGCTGAAGCAGCCTGCTGGTACGGGACGCCTCCGCCGGGTCCACCGGATCGGAGAGCCGCTCGTCCTCGTACGCGGTGAGGTCGCCGCCGGTGAAACCGAAGCGGCGGCGCAGCGCGATGTCCATCGGGTCCTGCTTGGACGCCCGGTAGAACGGCTGTGAGACCGGGGCCCGCCAGTCGATGACCATGGGATCGCCCTCGGCGTTGTGCACATGCCGCCGCCCGATGTAGAAACGCTCGCCGTCGGCGCCTTCGGCCCGCTCGGCGGCGGGGGTGTGCCGGTAGTCGAGGCGGCCGAAGAAGAGCGGGGTGCCGGCGAGGTCGGCGAGCGCTTTGACCCGCAGCTCGATCTGGTGGGCCAGTGCCTCGGCGCTCACCCAGTTCGCGGCGACATCGCGGATGTCCAGTGCCTCGGCGTCCTCGCGCATGGCACGCAGCGCGGCACGGGAGGAGGCGAGGTGGGAGCGCTCGCGGGAAAGGGGACCGGCGGGGTCGGCGGGACTGGCGGGGTCCGCGGGACCGGCGGGGTCGAGGGCAGGGGTGGACAAGGGGATGCCTCCGGAAGCGGCCTGCGGTGCGGTGCGATGCAGGGCAGGCGGTGGGTGGGGTCAGCGGGACGGCGAGAAGCCGCCCGGTTTCCGTCCGGGCGGCGGCGCTCCTGGAGGGAGGCGGGCAAGAGCGGAGATTCTAGGCGAACGGACGGGCTGGGACCAACGAATATCCATCCCGGCGGCCGCCCCCGAGGCCCCGGCGACGAGTCGACGCCGGGGGCGTCCCCTAGGGGTCGGGCGGCGCGGGGGGTGTCCTTTGTGAGGGGCGGGGTCCATCCCCGGGTGGACCCCCGGGATGACCGGATTACCCCCGTGGACCGATGCTCTCTTTACGCCCGAAAGCGCACGATAGATACATGAGCGCAGCGACCCTCACCCCAGTTCCAGGGCGCCCCCCGGGCGCCACCGCCGTGGCCGGAAGCCACCGCCACCGCATAGGCGAAGCCGTCCGCGCCGTCCGCGTGTTCGCGGGCGCGGCGTTCGACGTCGTCATCCTCGGCGAGTACGCAGAGGAAGCGGGCGTGCGCCGCAGGTGACGCCGGGGGTCACGACGTGACCTGTCGCGACCCGTTCCTCTTGGCGTGCCCCGCGTGCGGGGGAAGCGCATGCGGGGCACGCGGGGCATGCGGGGCACGAAACACACAGTGCGCGGGCCCGCTCGCGTACCCGGACCGTCGGACGCGCTACCGGATGCCCGCTCCACGGCGGGGTGGCCTACCTGCTTCCAGCCGTGAGACGGTGTTGGAGCGTCTCGCGCGCTCGCTCATAAAGCTCCTGGGCGGCGGGATTCTTGAGAAACGGCTTCAGAGACTTTGCCATAGAAATGATCCTCTGGTCGGCGCGTCCGGATTGCACGAACGGATAGTCGCTCACTACTTGGCCCCAGGTAGTGCAGGCGGCTTCCAGATGCCCAATCTCCAACTGCCGCTCTGCGAGCGTCGCACCATCGAGGACCGCACGGCGGCCATGCTTTCGATTTTGCAAGAGGGTGTACCGCTTGAGGGATTCCACGGAACCTGCGGTATCTCCTAGCCCGTACTTCACCTGGGCGACATCGTATTCCAGGACGGCTTCCCGGTAGTGCCCCATTACCACCCTGCTGGAGGAGTCCGTTTTCCCGATCTCTATTTCGGCTTCTCTGAGGAAAGCTTGCGCCGACCTTTGATCCTCTGTCAAGGCGCTAGCATATGCGCGCTGTCCGGCAAGAAAAGCTCGCATGTTGGACTCAATCGACTTCCCTCCCTCCATCGCCGCCGACGTCAATCTGAGTGCTGCTCGGCTGTGTCCCAGTTGGAGCGCCTGAGAACTCATGCCGTGCAACGCAAGGGAGTAGGCGTTCCTGTCGTTCCCGGACCTCGCCAACTCCATGGCCTTCAGGTAGTACTGCTGCCCGAGCCCTTGATGTCCCTCATCGACCGCCATATAGCCCGTCAGGTAGCAGAGGTCGGACGCGGCGGACAACATCCTGTTGCGCACGGAGTCAGATCCTGCCGCCGTCAGACAGGGCGCGACCGTATTCACGAGGAAGGCGGCTGCCACGGGCCGGGTGTCTCGTCCGCCGAATTGGTAGTCGAGATCGGAGAAGTGCTGCGTCGCGGCGACGACCATCGCGATCTCTCCCTCGCCGATTCGGCGCGCTCTGCCGGACTTTACCAGCGTGATCCTTTCTGCTGCGTCGCGCCAGCCGGGGATCATCAAGGCGGCCGAGAACAGACCGGTACTGAGCACGCTGCGTCGAGCCGGGTCCATATCAAGCCTCCCAAGCTCGATAAGCTCGTGAACTATTCCCATTTCAGAGGTTGCGGGCGTGGCGGGTGCAGGGAATCCGGATTCGATGGGTGAAACCGGTCGATGGAGCCTACGGGCTAGCGCCTCCAGGATGATGGGGCGAACTGCTTCACGGGGCATATGCCCCTTGAGCCACTGGTTGACGGATGGTTCCTTGTACTTGAGGCGCATGCCCCGTTCGGCACCGATGCGATTCACCGACTGTGTGAACTGGCGCTGCGTCCACCCCGCCTCCCGATGCAGTCTCTCTAAACACAGATTCGGAGTTTTCAATTAGCTCTCACCCCCTGGCGTCGGTGCGGATCTTAAGTTCTTAGGTCCTTTTGCTGGTTCAACGGTACCGCTCTGCGTCACCACGCAGTTGCCTAGAGCGAAGAGGGCGACACGGCCGGAGTGAGGGCGTGGGCAAGTGGCAACCAGTGGATGGGAGTTTGGGGACGCGATGAAGCGTGTGAAGCTGTTCTTCGGTTGGCTGTCGCGGCTGTTACCGCCGTCGTCCGGACGTCGTAGCGCCCGCCTGCCGCACAAGTGGCGTGCGGCTGACGCTGCGGTCGGCCCCGTGGCCGTGGACGTGTCCGTGCCGCAGGCGATGCCGGGGGGTGCGGTGTGGTCTCGCTGATCAAACAGCCCTGGCCGCCCCGGCCCCGGCCCCGGGTGTGTGGTGCCACCGCGCTGATGCCGGTCGGCCTGATCGCGGAGATGTTCGCGTCGGTCCACGACTCCAGCACCCCGGGCAACGTACGGCCGGTGTTGCGCTGCCTGCTCCAGGAGCATTCCGGGGGCCGTCACCACGACCTGGCGTGGGAGCTGGACGACGCGAGCGAGGGCGAGGTGTGGGCCCAGTGGGCGGACGGCCGGCGCCCCGACACGTTCCAGGTCGTCCCCGACTGCAACACCCTGTCCGGTCCGACCCCCAAGGACGAGGCGTGCATCCTGTACGCCGGTCATCCGGGGTGTCACACCTGGCAGTACACCGACCCCGAACACGAAGCCATCGAAAACAGCCCGGAATTCCAGCGGGCGCTCACCACCGTCCTCGATGCCATTGTCAGGCGGGCCCCGGAACCCTCCCGGGACGGCGATGGCTGAGCGGCGACAGGGGCGGCTGTCGGCAGAACGCCGCCCCTGCCGCCAGCCGGAAGGGCAGGTCGCCCGATGAACGCCGGTACCCCACCCGCCCCGGGCGCCTCCCGCATGACCATCGAGACCTACCGCATCCGGCCCGACGGCGAGCGCGTGGACCGTACCCGCACACGCGTCTACCGGCCCGGACCCGGCCCCCTCACCCTCGCCGACTCCCTCCGCTGGCCCCCCTGCCGCTGCCCCCGCTGCCGCACTGGCGACCGACCACCCAGCGTCTGGTAGCCGCCCCTTCCCGCTGAGTGGGCCCCATCCGCCGGGGCGGGACGGCCCAGGTGGACGCCCTGCGTCGCCCCCCCCCGAGTCATCGCCCGCCCGGCACCCGTTCAAGGCAAGACCGACCGGGCGGCGTCTCGCCCGCCCCCTGCCAGGGCTGGGCTCGTTCACGACGTGCGGAGCCCAGGCAGGGCACACCGCATCACCGACAACGAAGGGAACAGCACATGTCCGCATTACTGGAACGCATCCCGACCCTGTCCCACGAGGTCCGTACCGAGGGCGCCGGACCGGCCGGGACGCGGCCGTTCGGTCTCGACGCGCTGACCACCCCGGTCAGGGTCGACGGCCGCCGCCCGATCGTCACGGTCGACCCCGGTACCCAACTGTCCGCCATCGACGGACAGATGTGCACCGAGGACCCGAGCGAGGACGAGGGCACTGCCTGCAACACCGAGTCGGACGGCAGGGACGCCATCGCCATCGACACGGACACGAACGACGACTGATGACCGTCTCCACTGGTCAGGGCATGCGCGGCGAGGTTTCGCCGCGCGTGCTCGTCGTGACGTACGCACTGGATCCCACCGCGGATTACGGTGCTTCGGGAGCTGAATGCGCGCGGGGTGCCGTTCTGGCGCACCGACCTTGCCGAGTTCCCCACCCGTACGACCCTGCGCGCCGAACTGCGGCCCGACGGCCAGTGGGCCGGGGCCTGGCATGGTGAGCTGCGGGGGATCGACCTGTCCGAGCTGCGGACGGTGTGGTGGCGCAAGCCCACCGGCTTCGCGTTCGCGGACACGATGTCCGGCCCCGAGCGGGCGTTCGCGACGACCCAGGCCAAACAGGCGATGACCGTCCTGGGGTCGCTGCCGGGGGTGCTCTGGGTGAATCGGCCACAGTCGAACGCGGACTGCACCAAGGCCGTGCAGCTTGCCGCCGCCGTCGAATCCGGCCTGTATGTGCCGGAGACACTGATCACGAACGACCCGGCGGCTGTCCGCCCGTTCGCCGAGCGGTGCGGCGGCAGGATCGTCACCAAGGTTCTCGGCGGCATCGTCCATACCGAGGACGGCAAGCGTGGCCAGCTCTACACCCGCCGCGTTCCCGAAGCGCAGTGGGACGATCCCCGTATCGCGCTGACCGCGCACCTGTTTCAGCGGGAGATCACCGACAAGACACACGAGATCCGTGTGACGGTGGTCGACCGTCACCTCTTCCCGGTCGCGATCCATCCGCCGGCCGAAGGCGCCCCCGTGGACTGGCGCCCCGACTCCCGTACGTTCACCCACACCCCCACCACACTGCCCGGCTACATCTCTGACGGCATTCCCGAGCTGATGTGCCGCCTCGGACTCGTCTATGCCGCGCTCGATTTCATCGTTGACTTCAAGGGCGCGCACCATCTGGTGGACGTCAACCCCGGGGGCCAGTGGGCATGGATCGAGCCCACCCGCGAGCCCATCACCCAAGCCATCGCCGATCTGCTGGAGAAGGGCCCCGCATGACCACTGACATCAGCGACGATGCCGCCGCCGCGAGGGCGGAACTCGTCGCCGCCCTCGTCGACGGCGGCGACCTGAGCGACCCGGCATGGCGGGCCGCGTTCGAGACGGTTCCCCGGCACCTGTTCGTGCCGTTCTTCTACGACCACGCCGGTAACCGGATCGCCGGTGACGACCCGGAGACCCGGGAGCGGTGGTTCACCGCCGTGCACGAAGATCGCTCACTGGTCACCCACCGCACGAACGGCACGGCGACGTCGTCCAGTTCTCAGCCGTCCCTCATGGCCGCCATGCTCCAGGCCCTGGACCTCACCGACGGGCACAAGGTGCTGGAGATCGGCGCGGGGACCGGCTACAACGCCGCATTGCTCGGGCACCGCCTCGGCGACGATCACGTGGTGACGGTCGACATCGCCCCGGACATCACCGCGGCCGCCCGGGGACGTCTCGCCGCCGCCGGGCACCGGCCGCTCGTCGTGACCGGCGACGGCTCGTTCGGCTGGCCGGACCGTGCCCCCTACGACCGGATCATGGCCACCTGCCGCCTCGACGCCATCCCGCCCGCACTGGTCCGGCAGCTCACCGACGGCGGGTTCATCCTCGCCCCCGTCGGCAACGCCCTCGCCCGTGTCCACCGCACCGGGCCCCGCACCGCCGAGGGCCGTTTCCTGCCCGGTGGAGCGTTCTTCATGCCGCTCCGCCACACCGCCGCCGACGGAATCCCGCCCCGACGCCCCACACTGCCGACCGGCGCAGGACGCCCGTCCGCCCTCCCCGTCGACGCCATCGTGAACAACGCCTTCCGGTTCCTGACGAGCATGGTCGAACCGGCCCTGACCTGGCAGTACGACACGGATGACAACGGCAAACCCATTGCTGCCCGCGTATGGGCCCCCGACGGATCCCTGGCCTGCCTGCTCCCCGACGGCAAGGTCACCGAGACGGGCCCCCGCCCCCTGTGGGCCAACCTCGAAGAAGCCCACCGCATCCACCGCGACAACAACGAGCCGGGCCCGGACCGGTACGGCATCACCGTCACCGACACCGAACAGCGAGTGTGGCTGGACTCACCCGCCGGACCGAGCTGGGCCCTCACTTCCACGCCAACCGCGCAGGTCTTCCCTGGGACGACCAGAGCGCCCTCTAGCGTCAGTGCGGTGAATTCCGACACCATCGCCACCTCCGAGGCCGACGCCGTACGGCTCCGCAACGCTCTCGCCGAAAAGATCCGCGAATCCGGGGATGCCCGCACGCCCTCGGTCGAGACCGCTCTGCGTACCGTGCCGCGCCACCTCTTCGTGCCCGATGTCACGCTCGAAGACGCCTACGCCAACGTGCCGGTGAACATCAAGTACGACACCGATGGCACGTCGATCTCCTGTGCCTCGCAGCCCGTGGTCGTCGCCCTGATGCTCGACCAGCTTGACGCCCAGCCGGGCGAACGCATCCTCGAACTCGGTGCGGGCAGCGGCTACAACGCCGCTCTGCTCGCGCACCTTGTCGGCGAGACCGGCCATGTCACGACCATCGACGTCGATGACGATCTCGTGGAGGGCGCTCGCGCCCACTTGGCCGCGGCCGGGTTCACGAAGGTGGAGGTACTGACCCGCGACGGCGCCGTCGGCCACGCCGAGGGCGCACCGTACGACCGAATCATCGCCACGGTCGGCGCGCACGGGGTTCCGCACGCCTGGATGGAGCAGCTCGCCCCAGGCGGACGGCTCGTGGTTCCCCAGCGGCTCAAGGGCAGCGTCTCCCGCTCCATCGCGTATGAACAGCGCGATGGCCGCTGGACCAGCGTCAGCAGCAAGATGAACACCTTCATGCCGCTACGGCGTGGCATCGCCGACGACGATCGCCGTGTCATCCCGCTCAGCGCCGACGGCTCCGTACGGCTCCAGGCTCCTGCGCGGCAGCCGATCGACGCCGAGGCCCTGGCCGGTGTACTGGAGCAGCCGCGCTGCGAGGAGTGGACCGGCATGATGGTCCGCGCCATGGAATCGCCGGAGTGGATGGAGCTGTTCGTCTCCTGCTCCCTGTCCAGCGGCCTGATCCGGATGCTGTTCCCGAAGGAGGCCAAGGGCACCGTCCTCACCGATGACCCTTACCCGTCGTCCAGCGTGGCCGTGGAGAAAGGCGCCCTCACGTATCTCGCCCGCCGACTGTCGGACCAGAAGACCCCCGAGGGCGGCAAGCTCTGGGAGTTCGGCGTGATCGGCCATGGTCCCGGCAGTGACGAACTGGCCGCGAAGGTGGCCGACACGATCCGCACCTGGGACCGCGAATACCGCGATCGGGAGGCCAGCTTCGAGATCCGGCATCTCGACGCCCCAGCAATCGAGCAGACCCCCGGTCTCTTCGTTCTCGAAACCCCACTGAACCTCATCAGCGTCGGCTGGCGGTGATGTCAGTCGGGACGTGAGACGGCCGGTGCCCGACGCGGGCCGGTGGGCACCGGCCATCCCTCCTCGTTCGACCTGTACTCGCCTCCTCGGGGGAACGTATGGACCCGTAGGGACCGATAGCAAGGCGATTCCCACTCGTTGCCCGCTTCCGGCCCGCCTGTCTGCCGCTGCCCGCCCGGCGGGCGCCAGCGGCTGCTGGACCTGTACGAGGCCGTCGGGGCCAGCAGCTCCGCGGTCTTCGAGAGCATTGCCGTGCCGGCCGCACTGACCGCGACGGCCGAGGCCCGGAGGGAGGTTCACGCGTGGCTGTGGCGCGTGGTGCTCGCCGACGGCACCCGAACGCTCACCAGCACGGGCCGTTGGCCTGAAGCCTTGGCGCACATCGAGCGACATCGAGGCGTGGGCACACGGATGCTCGACGGACGGCAAGTCGCTGTCGTAGCAGCCCTGACCTCGGGTGACAGCCGGCGCGCGGCGGCGTTGCTCGCCGAACTCCTGGTGAGCCATGGGAGCGGGCCGTCACCGCGTGCCTGACCGTGCTTTGTCGCCGCGACGCAGGTCAACGCCTTGACGGCTACGCGGCCGAACTGGTGAACACCTACCTCGGACGAGACGCCGAACCCGGGCTGACCATCTTCGACGCCCGGCTCGGCATCACGGTCCTGGACGCTGTGGGACCGCACCACCCGGGGGCAGGCCGAATCGTCGAAGAGCTGAACCGGCGGATCACCGAATCGCTGAACGGATACGCGGCCCGCGACGTCTTGTCGCACGGGCTGTTCACCGCCCTCGCCACGGAAAGCGGTGCTCAGGCGTGCCGTGATCTGGTCCGGTCCTGTGGCCTGGGAACCGGAGTGCTCCCGGAGGAACTCGCGAGCGACCTCTCGGCCGCTCTCGATCGCAGCGAAAGGGTGATCACTCGTTCCTTGGGGAAGCCCACGTAGTTCCCCACCACCAGCCCCCGGCCTTCCCCGCCGGACGGCGTGTTCCAGCCCGCGTCGTCATCCCAGCGAGTACGGCGAGTACGACCAGCACGGCGAGGAAACCCGCGCCCACCCCAAGCGATGCCTAGGGTCACCAGGTGACCCACCGCTCATCAAACGTAACCCCCCGTGTCGCCCTAGCCGTCTGCGTAGCCTCCCTCGCCGCCTTCCTCACCCTCTGCTCGGTGCACGGCCTCCCCATGGCCGACGTGCTCGTGTACCGGGCCGAGGGCGCGGCCGTCGCCGGTGGTCGTGATCTGTACGGCTTCACCGTCACCGAGTGGCAACTCCCCGCCACCTACCCGCCCTTCGCGGCGCTGCTGTTCACCCCCCTGGCCTGGCTGCCGCTGTCACTGCTCAAGGGCGCGTTCCTCGTCGGCAACCTGGCCCTCCTCGCCATCCTCATCCACCTGTCCACCCGGCTCGCCGGTCACCCGACGCCCCGTCAGGCCGGTCATCCGACCCCCCGCCCGGACGTCAACCAGACCCTCACCCTCTGCACAGCCACCGCCCTCGCCCTCTGGCTGGAGCCCGTCTTCCAGACGCTCCTCTTCGGCCAGATCAATCTCGCCCTGGCCTGTCTGGTCCTCTGGGATCTCACCCGGGCACCCGGCGCCCGGGGCACGGGCGTGGCCATCGGCGTCGCGGCCGGGGTCAAGCTGACCCCCGCCGTCTTCATCGCCTACCTCCTGCTACGAGGCAGGTACCGCGAGGCCGCCACAGCGGTGGCCGCGTTCACGGGGACCGTCGCCCTCGGCGCGCTCGTACTGCCCCGCGCCAGCCTCGACTTCTGGACCCGCCACCTCCACGACACCGACCGCGTAGGAAAGGCATGGATCGTCGACAACCAGTCCTTGCAGGGGCTCATCGCCCGCGCCCTGGGCGACCCGCACCCGGGCCTCGCCTGGGCGCTCCCGGCGGCGGTCGTCGCCGTCGCCGGACTGTGGCTGGTCCGGCGTGCCCCGGACGAGCCCACCGCCGTACTCCTCGCGGCCGGTACCGCCCTGCTGGTCTGCCCGATCAGCTGGAGCCATCACTGGGTCTGGTGTGTTCCGCTGCTCGCCCTGCTTCTCGCCCGGGGGCGCCTGACCCTGGCCGCCGTCACCGCGCTGCTCTGCACGGCCCGCACGATGTGGCTGGTCCCGCACCAGGGCGCGCTGGACCTGCGACTGCCCTGGTGGCAGCAGCCGCTGGCGTCGCCCTACGCCCTGCTGGCGCTGGTGCTGCTGCTCGGCGCTGCGGCTCAGCTCTCCGCGAGGAGTTCGTCCGCGTCCACGATCCGGTACGCGTAGCCCTGCTCGGCGAGGAAACGCTGACGGTGGGCCGCGAAGTCCTGGTCGATGGTGTCGCGCGCGACCACCGAGTAGAAGTGGGCCTTGTGCCCGTCGGCCTTCGGGCGGAGCACCCGGCCGAGGCGCTGCGCCTCCTCCTGGCGGGAGCCGAACGTGCCCGACACCTGCACGGCGACCGTCGCCTCCGGCAGGTCGATGGAGAAGTTGGCGACCTTGGACACGACCAGCACACTGATCTCGCCCTCACGGAAGGCGCCGAACAGCTTCTCGCGCTGGGCGTTGGACGTCTCGCCCTTGATCACGGGCGCGTCCAGATGCTCGCCCAGCTCGTCCAGCTGGTCGATGTACTGGCCGATGACCAGGATCTGCTGCCCCGCGAAGCGCCGCACGATCGCCTCGGTCACCTTGCGCTTGGTCTCGGTCGTCGCGCAGAAGCGGTACTTCTCCTCCGTCTCCGCCGTGGCGTACGCGAGCCGCTCGGCGTCGGTCAGATTGACCCGCACCTCCACACAGTCCGCGGGCGCGATATAGCCCTGTGCCTCGATCTCCTTCCAGGGCGCGTCGAACCGCTTCGGGCCGATCAGGGAGAAGACATCCGACTCCCGGCCGTCCTCGCGGACCAGGGTCGCCGTCAGTCCGAGCCGCCGCCGCGCCTGGAGATCCGCGGTGAACTTGAAGACCGGCGCGGGGAGCAGATGCACCTCGTCGTAGAGGATCAGGCCCCAGTCCCGAGAGTCGAAGAGTTCGAGGTGCGGGTAGACACCCTTCCGCCGGGTGGTGAGCACCTGGTACGTGGCGATGGTGACCGGCCGGATCTCCTTGCGCGTACCGCTGTACTCACCGATCTCGTCCTCGGTCAGCGAGGTCCGCTTCACCAGCTCGTGCTTCCACTGCCGGGCCGAGACGGTGTTGGTGACCAGGATCAGCGTCGTGGACTGCGCCTGCGCCATCGCGCCCGCCCCGACCAGCGTCTTTCCCGCGCCGCAGGGCAGCACCACCACCCCGCTGCCACCGTGCCAGAAGTTCTCCACGGCCTGCTTCTGGTACGGCCGCAGCGCCCAGCCCTCCTCGTGCAGCGCGATGGCGTGCGCCTCGCCGTCGACGTACCCGGCGAGATCCTCCGCGGGCCAGCCCAGCCGCAGCAGCGTCTGCTTGATCTGCCCGCGCTCGGAGGGGTGCACGGCGACGGTGTCCGGGTCGATGCGGTTCCCCACCAGCGGGGCGATCCGCTTGGAGCGCAGCACCTCTTCCAGCACCGGACGGTCGGTGCTGGTGAGCACCAGCCCGTGCGCCGGGTGCTTGCTCAGCGTCAGCCGCCCGTAGCGGTCCATCGTCTCGGCGATGTCGACCAGCAGCGCGTGCGGCACCGGGTAGCGGCTGTACTCCACCAGCGCGTCCACGACCTGCTCGGCGTCATGCCCGGCCGCCCGCGCGTTCCACAGCCCGAGCGGCGTCACCCGATAGGTGTGGATGTGCTCCGGCGCCCGCTCCAGCTCGGCGAACGGGGCGATGACCCGACGGCAGTCGTCGGCCTGCTCGTGATCCACTTCCAGAAGCAGGGTCTTGTCGGACTGGACGATCAACGGACCATTCACGCGCGGCACCTTTCGTGCGGCCGGACGGTTCGGCCAAACGTCCAGTGTGCCTGATCGTGCCCGGGGCGACGGCGGCCAGCGCCCGTCGCCGGCCCGGAAGCCGCCGGCGGTCCGGCCACCGGCCGTGTCGACTTTCCGGCCCGTTGCCACCCGTCGTACGGGATGTCTATTCAGCCCTGGGGGTGGCTCAGGTTGATCCGGCGGGTGGGGTGGTCCGGAGAATGCGGGAGTGTGCAGCACTCGACCCCCACATCTCTGACTCCCCCATCCCAGACCTCCACCTCCCTGACCTCCACATCCCTCACCTCCGGCCCCTTCGCGCCCACGCCGCCCCCGCGCACGCTCGGGCTCGCGCTGTTCGCGACCCGCTGGCTCCAGGCACCGCTGTATTTCGGCCTGGTGGCCGTGCAGGGGGTCTACGTCTACAAGTTCTTCTACGAACTGTGGAAACTCATCGTCACCTGCGTGGGCGGACGGGCGACCGAGACCTACGTCATGCTCGCCGTCCTGAAATTAGTAGATGTCGTGATGATCGCCAATCTGCTGATCATGGTGATCGTCGGCGGTTACGAGACCTTCGTCTCCCGGATCGGCCTCCAGGGCCACCGCGATCAGCCGGAGTGGCTCTCGCACGTCAACCCGAACGTCCTCAAGGTCAAGCTGGCCACGGCGATCGTCGGGATCTCCTCGGTGCATCTGCTCCAGATGTTCGTCGACGTGCACCGCACCTCCAAGCACTCGCTGCTGTGGGGCACGGTGATCCACATGGCGTTCATCGTGTCGGCCGCGATCCTGGCGTACATGTCGGGGCCGATGGCCGCGCGGGCCGATCAGATCCACAGCGAGATCCAGTTGCAGCACCGGGAGGCCACCCGCCCCCACCCGGACGGCCCCGACGGCCCCGACGGCCCGGACAGTACGGCGCCCGTCCAGGAGCCCGCACCGGCGCCGGGACCCGCGCTGCCGATCCCCGCGCCGCGCGCGGGTGAGACGGGGGCGGAGTCGCGGATCGGCGAGGCCGGGTTCCCCTCCCGCACCCTGCTGGAGCACTTCGACGCCGAGCACCCCCGCCTCTTCGACCGCGAGACCGTCGCCCGGCTCGGCAAGCTGGACTTCCTCACCGCCGGGCACAACGTCGTCTTCACCGGCCCGCCCGGCACCGGCAAGACCCATCTGGCCGTGGGGCTGGGCGTACGGGCCTGCGAGGCGGGGCACCGGGTGCGGTTCGCGACCGCCGCGGAGTGGGCCGTACGGCTGGCGACCGCGCAGGCGGCCGGGCGGCTGGACGCCGAACTCGCGGAGCTGGACGGCTACGGCCTGCTGATCGTCGACGAGGTCGGGTACGTCCCCTTCGACCCGGACACCACCCGCCTCTTCTTCCAGCTCGTCGCCCACCGCTACCAGCGCGGCTCGGTCATCGTCACCGGCGACCGGCCGCCCGGCCGCTGGGACGAGGTCTTCAGCGGCCCGGCCGCGGCGGCCATGGCCGACCGGCTCGCCCACCACGCCGAGATCGTCCGCCTCGACGGCGACAGCTACCGCACCCGCTGGCTCACCGCTAGGCCGTGAGTCCCGGCACCACGATGTTGTTGATCAGCGGGCCCTCCACGTTCAGCGTCTCGGAGATCAGCGACCCCGGACCGATGACGGCGGGCAGCGGAAGGGGCGAGGCCGCGTTGAGCGGCGCCGCGACGACTCCCGGGGCGGCGTCCGCCCCGGGGGCGAGGGCGCCGATCAGCGCGGCCGTGGAGACCAGCGCGGCGAGCGTGACGGCGACGGTGGCGGTACGGGGGGAGACGGGGCGCTTGGCACGCATGGGAGCGTCGGAGCCTTTCATCAGCGGAGCGTGAGGGGAGAACCGGGGGCCGGCCGGACCGGGGGACCGTGCCCGGCCCTCCGCCGTTCCCCCGGTCGTGGTCGGTGCGGCGGCGGCTCTACGGGCGTGGCGCATGGAGTTCCCCTTCGGTTTCGGCTTCGGCTTGGACTTCGACGGAACCCGCCCGACCCGCCCGGGTCCGGGACACACCCGCGCCCCCGGGCGCACGAGTTCGATCAGAACACCCGGTGGCTGCCCGCCCCTCCCCACCGGGATGCGGCACGCCGGTCAACGTCCCTCATGGGGGCGAAGCCCTCGGCGTGGCGTGCATGAATCGGGGGGTACACCCGGGGGAGTGACCGGGGGGAGGGGGTAGCGGGGGTGGGGGACCCCGGGGGCCTCAGCCCGAGCCCGTCTCCCCCTCAGCCCCCGCCCCCGCCCGCTCCGCCCCCTCCGCCAGTTCCGCCACCCCCGTGATCCGGTGCAGCGGATACGTGCGGACCTCGTCCGCCGTGTGGTCGTACGCCGTGACGTAACCGCCCTCGACCCGCACCGGGGCGATCACGCGCTGACTGGCGGCGCCCTCGGCGTTGACGTAACCGATCCACAGGGTCTGGCCGGTCAGTACGGCGGCCTGCATGGTGGCGAGGGTCTCGGCGGGGCCGGTGCGGGGCAGGTCGCCGCCGGTCGTCGCCGGGGTGTCCTTGCGCGGGGTCGTGGCGGCCAGGTCGCCCGCGCGGATCGCCCGGATCGCCGCCGTCAGCAGCGTCGCGCCGGGCGGCGGCGGCCCGTCCGGGACCGGCTCGGGCGCGGCGCGCGGCGGTGTGCGGTGGGCCAGCGCGCGGGTGATCAGGACGTCCCCCTCCGCCGACTCGGCGGCCGGTGCGAAGCCCATCGCCCGCAGCCCCTCCAGCAGCGAGCCCGGGTCGGTCTGCGCGGCCAGCACGGTCGGCGCGAGCCGCCGCAGCCGCAGCCCGGCGGACCGCTTGTCGGCGAGGATCTCGCCGAGCACGGCGTCGTCGTCGCAGCGCACGTACGCCGACGCCGCGCCGATCCGCAGATGGCCGTGCCGTCGCGCGACGTCGTCGATCAGATACGCCAACGGCTGCGGCACCGGCGTCCGTGAATGCGTCGCGAGGAAGGCGTGCAGGTCGGAGGCCGTCTGACCGGCGTCAAGCCCCCGCCGTACCGAACCCGGCGTGAAGCGGTACACCGTCGCCCCGCCCTTGGACTCCACGTCCGCGAACACCCCCAGCACCTCCGCGAGCGGGCGCTGGAGCGGGCCGGGGGCCACGGCCGTGAGGTCCGCCTGGAGCAGGACGTGATCGAGCGGCTCGGGCAGGTGCGGGGCCAGTGCGCGGGCCGCCGCCGCGGACGCCACGGCCTGCTCGGCGGCGGAGAGCGGCTCCGGTAGGGGGTGGGGGCGGGAGCGGTGGTGGACGGGGAGCTTGGCTCCGGCGTCGGAGGCGTCGTCGGAGGCATCGTCGGCGGGGTGGGGAGGGGTGTCGCCGGGGTGGGGAGGCTTGTCGGCGGTGTGCGGAGAGGCGTCGTCGGCCGCGGATGCCAGGTCCGCGTCCGCCAGTCCCATCAGCACCCGGCCGTGCCCCGCCAAGGCCCCCCGCCCCGTGATCCCCAGCAACTCCGCCTCGGTCAGCGTCCAGTGGGCGAGCCGGGAGCGGAGGTCGTCCTCGCGGCGCGGGGGGCGTTCCCAGCGCAGCCGGTCCAGGACCGACCCGGGGGCCGGGGCCCCGCCCGGCGGCAGGTCCGCGAGGAGGGCCAGCACCCGGTGCCGTACCTCCGGCGCGGCCGAGCGGTCGAGGCCGGGGCCCAGCGCCGCCAGGGTGCGGTCCTTGCCGTCCCGCCCGCCGACCAGCCCCGGCGTACGCGTCGCCGTCAGCCAGGTCTGCGCCAGCTGTGCCCAGCGCTCGGCCGGGGGCCGGTCGCGCCACTCGTCGTACAGCGGTGTCGCCGCGAACCGCTCGTCCGTCTCCCCGTCGGAGGCGATCAGACCGGCCGCGTAGGCCAGCTCCACCCAGAACGCGGCGACCGGCTCGGAGACATCGAGGGCGACCGCCGTACGTTTCAGATCGCGCACGCTCAGACCGCCCGCCCGCAGCACGGCCGGCCCGCCCTCGTCCCAGTCCTTCAGCAGCTCATCGATCGTGGCCAGCGCGGTGTACGCCTGTCCGGCCGCCGTCGAGTCGACCACCCGGGCCCGGTGGACGGAGGCCGCGGGCACCGCCGGAGGCAGTGGTTCCGGCGTCCGGTGCGCCCGGCCGCCCCGCAGATGCAGGGCCACTTCCCGGGGGAGTACGACCGTGCCGGGCGCCGTCGGCAGCAGCAGCCCCCGGTCGAGCAGCCACCGCAGCCGGGGCGCCGGATCCGCCGTGACCTGCCCGTACGGCGGCCCCCACACCAGCCGGGTCAGGACGTCGAGGGACTCCGCCGGGGCCTTCGCGAGCAGCGCGGCCAGCCGCCCGCGGTCGCCGAACAGGGCGGTCAGCGCCGCCGCCGCCGACACCGCGTCGTGCGTGGCGGGCAGCCCGGCCGCCGCCACGATCTCCTGGATCCGCCCCGGCGACATCCCCGCCGTCGCGTCCCGCACGGTCGGGCCGAGGCCGGTCGGGGACGGATGCTGCGGCGAGGGCGCCAGCAGTTCCTGGGCCGTGCGCACCAGCCGCAGCCGGTCGTCGCCGCCCCACACCAGCGCCTGTCCGCGCAGTGTCGCCACCGCCCCCGGCAGCGCGTCCGTCACCGCCGGATCGCCCTCGTCGCCCGCCAGCAGGGCGAGCAGTTCGCCGTACGTCGCCGGATCCGGGGCGACGGCCAGCGCCTGCGCGGTCTGCTGGGCGAAACGGTCCAGCCGCTCCAGCGCCCGTAGCACCGAGGCACGGGTGCCCGCGCGGGTGGCCAGCTGGGTCAGATCGGTCGGGACCGGCGTGACGAGATCCGGGCGACTGCGCAGCAGCGCGGCCAGGGAGGCGTCGTCCCTGGCGCGGAGCGCTTCCGCGAGGGAGCGCGGGGCGGCCGGCTTCACGTCGCTCATCCGGTCAACGGTAGCGGGTCGGTGTGCCGGGGCGCCGCCCTTGGGCATCGCGCAGGGCCAGGCGGGCGCGCGGGGGTACGGCCACCAGGGGAGGAGGAGTGCGCCGACCGCGCGGGAATGCGCCGCCCCGCCCGGACTCGCCCGAAACGCAGAACCCCGGCGAGTGCAGCCCGATATGACCGGACCCGCCTGCGCTACCGTCGTGCCACGGGCCATCGCGGGCCGAAACGGGCAGTGGGGCACCCTCAAGGGGACTTGTGTGGGGATCGAGAGCGACCAGGTCGTCTACGAGTATCTGAGCCGCGTCGGCGATGTGGCGCACCGGCAGCAACTGCCGTCGTCGGCCCGGATGCGGCTGGTCTCCCAGCTGCGCGACGAGATCGACCGGCGGCGGGCCAAGGTCGCGGTGGACAGTCCCGCCGCCGTCCACCGCATCCTGACCCGTATCGGCACGCCCGACGAGGTCGTGGCCAGGGCGGGCGGCACCCCGGCCGCGCCCGACACCCCGAGCGCGGCCGTCCCCCTCCAGCGCGAGGACGGCGAGCCCCCGGCCCGCACCCGTCGGCTGCGCCGGGGCATCCCCAAGCCCCGCGCCGCCGGCCCCGGGACCTTCGCCCCGACGGCGGGCCCGTCCTCCCCGCATATCGCCCCCGCCCATGAACTGGGCGACCCCAGCACCCAGCCCGACTGGTGGCGCACCGACAGCACCCCGTTCGGTCCCGGTGACGAGGTCCCCGGATTCATAGGAGGCGTGGAGATCCCGGAACTCCTCAAGCCCCCACCGGCCAGAGGGAAGAGGGGAGATCCGGCACCGGAGGACGACGAAGAGCCCGAAGAGGAAGAGCCGGGAGCGGGGCCGGAGGAGTGGGAGGAGTCCGCTGAGGCGGGGGACCCGGCGCCCGGGAAATCCCGCCGCTTTCTCCGTCTGCCCGCCTCCCGTTCCCGCGAATGGCACAACCCGCTCCTGCTGATCGCGGCGGCCCTGCTGATCGCCGGGGCGGTCCTGGGCAATCTGCTCGCCCTCGCCGTCGGCTGGCTCATCGCCTGGGCCTCGCGCCGGCTGACCCGCGCGGAGATGAAGACGGCGGTCATGGTCCTGCCCGCCCTGACCGTGACCGCCGGGCTGGTCTGGCTCTGGGGCCGCACCGAGGGCCGCTGGGGCGACCCCATCGCCGACGGCCAGATGAGAGCCGCCCTGGACGAGACCTGGCCCTGGGTCCTCAGAGCGGCAGCGGTGACATCGGCGGCGTTCCTGATCTGGCGCTCCCAACGCCAGCGCCAGCGCTAGCCGCTGGGCCCTGGGCATCTCACCTTCGCCCGCGTGTCTCGCCACCGGCCTGGTGACGCCCGGCAGGCGCACCCACGGTCGTGAGGCGTGGGCCGGGTGCCCCGCGCACTGGGCGAGGGCCCGACCTCATCCCGTACGAGGGCCCCGGCCACGCCGAGAGCACGCACCGGAACCCGTCGGGCCGCCGCCCGCCGGTTGGACGACGACACCTCTGCAACACCCTGGACCTGGGCGTCTCGCCGGTGGCTGACACATCCCGCCGCCTGCCGCTGCCCGCGTGCCTCGTCACCTGCCGCCGGCCAGCATGTCCCGCCACCCGCCACCCGCCACCCGCCACCCGCCACCCGCCGCCCGCCATCGGCCGCCCGCCACCGGCCCGCACGGTCGCGCCCTCCGCCTCTGCCTGTGCCTGTGCCTGGCAGCCCAGCCCCCGGCGCCTGTGCCCAACAGCTTCGTCCCCTGTGCCGGACAGCTCGCCCCCCGGCGCCCGCGCCGGACAGCCCGCACCCCCGCCGAACACCCTCGCCGAACACCCCAGCCCACCCCACACCAGCCCCCCTCCCACCCCCCTCGGCACAATGGACCCCATGACTGCCGCCCCCGCCGCTAGCCGTCCCCCCGCGCCCACCGTCGGGTTCGATCTCGATATGACGCTCATTGACTCCCGGCCCGGGATCCACGCCTGTTACCGGGCGCTGGCCGAGCGGACCGGCGTGTTCATCGATGCCGATCTGGCGATCACCCGGCTGGGGCCGCCGCTGGCGGAGGAACTGGTGAACTGGTTCCCGGCGGAGCGGGTGCCCGCGATGGCGGATCTGTACCGGGAGATGTACCCGGGCATCGCGATCAACGCGACCCCGGCGATGCCCGGCGCGCACGACGCCGTGGCGGCGGTACGGGCGGCCGGCGGGCGGGCGATCGTCGTCACCGCCAAGTACGAGCCCAACGCGAAACTGCATCTGGCGCATCTCGGCATCGAGCCCGACGCGGTCGTCGGCGACCTGTGGGCCGAGGCCAAGGCGGCGGCGCTGCGCGAACACGGGGCCACCGTCTACGTCGGCGACCACGTGGGCGACGTACGCGGGGCCCGGGCCGCCCGCGCGCTGTCGGTCACCGTGCCGACCGGGCCGTGTGACGCGCGCGAGCTGCGCGAGGCGGGCGCCGATGTCGTACTCGACGGTCTCGGCGCGTTCCCCGGATGGCTTTCGGACTACCTCGCGGCCGTGCCGGACGTGGACGACGACACCGCCCGGGCCTGACGGCGGCCGGCCGCCGCCCCCTGGTACACCCCCACCCCGGCGATCAGGAATCCGACGCCCATCAGCATGCTCAGCAGGAACATGTACGTCGGAAAAGGGGTCGAGCCGAGGAACAGCGGGGCCACGGTGACGACCGTGGCGACCGTACCGATGAGGAACACCACGGCACCGGCGCGGATCAGCCGGTCGCCGGGCGCGGCGGAATTCGTTTGGGTTTTGTCACGCACCGGACCAGGGTAGTTCCCAGCGCAAAGGAACAACCGGGCGACGTCTTGTCTCCCGCCTCAAGACCATTAGCCTTGGTAGCTCTTGGTGGTACTTGGTAGCGGCGGGTCACGGTCGACCCGCCCCCGTGCTGTCAAGAGCCGTTTCCGAAGCAGTTTTCCGACGAGTACGAGGACGAGGACAGACGTGCCTACCGGCAAGGTCAAGTGGTTCAACAGCGAGAAGGGCTTCGGCTTTCTCTCCCGCGACGACGGCGGTGACGTCTTCGTCCATTCCTCGGTTCTCCCCGCCGGAGTCGAGACACTCAAGCCGGGCCAAAAGGTGGAGTTCGGAGTCGTCGCGGGGCAACGCGGCGACCAGGCCCTTTCGGTGACACTCCTGGACCCGACCCCGTCCGTCGCCGCGGCCCAGCGCAAGAAGCCCGACGATCTGGCCTCGATCGTCCAGGACCTGACGACGCTGCTGGAGAACGTCACACAGACCCTGGAGCGGGGCCGCTACCCCGACAAGGTCGCGGGCAAGAAGGTCGCCGGACTGCTGCGCGCGGTCGCCGACCAGCTCGACGTATAAAGACGTACAAAGACGCAAAGAGGCGTAGGGCTCAAGGGAACTTCAGCGCGTTCGGGCCGAGGGGCGGAAGCAGTCCCTCGGCCGCCGCGCGGGTGAGCAGCCCGCGTACCGCCGCATAGCCGTCCGTACCGAGGTCGGCGGTGAATTCGTTGACATACAACCCGATGTGCTGGTCCGCGACCGCCGGGTCCATTTCCTGGGCGTGTTCGCGCACATAGGGCCGGGATGCCTCGGGGTCGTCCCAGGCGGCCCGTACGGATGACCGGATCGCGTCGGCCAGCCGCTCCAGCGCCGCCGTGCCCAGCGTCCGCTTGGCGATGATCGCGCCCAGCGGGATCGGCAGGCCGGTGGTGTGCTCCCAGTGCTCGCCCAGGTCGGCGAGCTTGCGCAGCCCGTAGTTCTGGTACGTGAAGCGCGCCTCGTGGATGACGAGGCCCGCGTCGACCTTCCCGTCCCGCACGGCCGGCATGATCTCGTGGAACGGCATCACCACGATGTTCCCGACCCCGCCCGGCACGGTGTCCGCCGCCCACAGCCGGAACAGCAGATAGGCCGTCGACCGCTCGCTCGGCACGGCCACGGTCCGCCCGGCCAGGTCGATGCCGGCCTCCCGGGCCAGCACCAGCGGCCCGCAGCCCCGGCCCAGCGCCCCGCCGCACGGCAGCAGGGCGTACTCGTCGAGGACGTACGGCAGCACGGCGTACGACACCTTCAGCACATCGGACTCGCCGCGCTCGGCCATGCCGTTGGTGATGTCGATGTCCGCGAAGGTCACGTCCAGCGCGGGGGCGCCCGGGACGCGGCCGTGGGCGAGGGCGTCGAAGACGAAGGTGTCGTTCGGGCAGGGGGAGTACGCGATCCTCAGCTGATCGCCGGTCGGGTGGTCGGCGGGCGGCTGGTCGGAGGGCAGGTGGTCAGCGGTCGGAGGCTCACCGGTCGTGTCGCTCATACGGTTTCCAACTCTCCAGGGCGGGTGCGAGCTTCCCGAAACCGGCGGACAGGGCCGCGAGGGCGTCGGGAATGCGCCAGGCGGACCGGTCGCGCGGGCCGACGGCGTTGGACACGGCCCGCAGTTCCAGCACCGGCACCCCGTGCGCGGCGGCGGCCTCGGCGACCCCGAAGCCCTCCATCGCCTCGGCCAGCGCGTCCGGGTGCGCGGTGCGCAGGGCGGCTGCGCGGGCTGCCGTACCGGTGACGGTGGAGACGGTCAGGACGGTGCCCGGGAGCGCGCCGGTGGTGGTGGCCACGGCGGCGACCAGGGCCGGGGGCGGGCGGTGGGTGACGGTCCCGAAGCCCAGGTCGGTGACCGGGAGGAACCCCTCGGGTGTCTCGGCGCCCAGATCGGCCGCGGTGATCGCGTCCGCGACGACCAGTGCGCCGACCGGCGCGTGGGGGGCGAAGCCGCCCGCGATACCGGCGCTGACGACGAGATCGTACGGCCGCCCGGCGAGTGCGGCAGCGGTCAGCGCGGTGGCCGTGGTCGCGGCGGCGAGGGCGGGTCCGACCCCGGCGGCGAGGAGATCGGGACCGGCGGGGATGCGCAGGAGGGTGGCGGTGCCCGGGAGGGGGACCGGCACGGGAGCGGGCGGGAACGCCCGTGCCACCGCGTCCCGTTCGGCGGGGACGGCGGTGGCGACGAGTACGCGCACGGGCGGCGGTGGGGCCGGGACCGGTGCCGGGGGCGTGGTCAGGCGTCCTTCTCCAGCTTGAAGGACCACAGCCCGAGGGGCTGGGTCTCGCCCTCCTGGATGGACACCGTGGTGGTGTTGCCGCTGGCCCCGTACTGGGCGTTGAAGAAGACGCTGCCCGGGATGGTGCGGTACGTCTTGGTGGAGGAGTCGGTGAGCGGCTGGCCGTTCATGAGGATCGTCCAGCCCTTCTCCGCGATGTCCGGGTCGACGCCGAAGCGCACGGTCTCGTCGGGGTCCACGGAGATCGTCTTGATGTCCGTGTCCCGCAGGCACGCCGTCAGTTCCTCGGTGTTCAGCGTCTTGCCGTCGTTGTAGCAGGACGCCTCGGAGCTGATGGAGTTCGTGCCGACCGTGATCGTCGCCATCGGCGTCGGCTTCTCACAGGCGGTCAGCGCGAGCAGTCCGGCGGAGACGGCGCCGGCGGCGGCGACGGCGCGGCGGCGTCGCACACGGGATTGCATCGTGGTCATGGCCGAAGGCTATCGGGCGATCGTGGTCGCCCCGCCACGCGGGGTGGCGGCCATGCGGGGGGTGTGCCGGGCGGGTCGGGCCAGGGGAGAGGTCCGGTCGGGCCATGAGGGAGGCGAGGTCCGGTCGGGCCAGGGGCGGGGCCCCGGTGGGTCAGGCGACCCTCGGGTGGGACCGGCCGCCGCGCCGCGCCGAACCCAGCAGCCCCCGTACGGTGCTCAGCCACCCGGCGGCGACGATCGCGGCGGCGACGGACAGCCCGAAGGGCCCGTTCAGCGGCAGCGAGATGCCGACCGCGCCGCCCAGCACCCACGCCACCTGGAGCAGCGTCTCCGAGCGGGCGAAGGCGGAGGTGCGCACCTGCTCCGGTACGTCCCGCTGGATCAGGGCGTCCAGCGACAGCTTGGCCAGTGCCTGCGCGAATCCGGCGACGGCCGCCAGACAGGCCACCAGGAAGGCGCTGAAGAATATGGCGGCGATGATCGCCGCGCCGAGCACACAGGCCACCACCGTCACGATGATGATCTCCGGGGCGCGGTCCCGCAGCCAGGCCCCCACCGCAGTCCCGCACGCGTTGCCCGCGCCCGCCGCGACGGCGACCGTGGCCAGGGAGACGGCCGCGCTCTGCCCGGTCAGCGGATGCTCGCGCAGCAGGAACGCCAGGAAGAAGATCAGGAAGCCGGACAGACAGCGCAGGGCGGCGTTGGCGCCGAGCGCGTGGGTGACGGCGGTGCCGACGGTCCGCAGCCCCGGCCGCTTGGCGGCTTTCTGGTACGGGCCGTGGAGGTGGTCGGCGTCGGCGGCGAGCAGCGCGGTGTCCTCGCCCTTGGCGGAGTCGACCTTGGGCGGCAGGGAGAAGGAGAGGAACGTCCCTGCAATGAAGATGACGAACGCCCCGTACAGCGGCCAGCGCGGCCCGATGAACTGGAGCCCGGCCCCGATGGGAGCGGCGACGCCGGTGGCGAGCAGCCCGCCGAGGGTCACCCGGGAGTTGGCTTTGACCAGGGAGAACTTGGGCGGCAGCAGCCGGGGCACGACGGCGCTTCGGACCACGCCGTACGCCTTGGAGGCGACGAGTACGCCGAGGGCGGCCGGGTACAGCTCGATGCCGCCGCTGATCACCGCGGCGGACAGCACCAGGGCGAGCAGCGCGCGGGCCAGCATGGCGCAGGCCATGGCGAGGCGGCGGCCGTGCGGGACGCGGTCGAGGAGGGGGCCGATGACGGGGGCGAGGAGGGTGAACGGGGCCATCGTGATCGCGAGGTACAGGGCGACGCGGCCGCGGGCCTCGTCGGTGGGTACGGAGAAGAAGACGGTGGAGGCCAGGGCGACGGTGATCATGACGTCCCCGGCGCCGTTCACTCCGTGCAGTTCGATCAGCTTGCCGAGGCCGGATTCGCCGGCGCCGTGGGCGTGCGTGGCCTTGCGGATGCCCCGCGCGGCCGCGGAGAACGGCGACCGCAGGGCACGCCCGACCGCCCGGACGGCCCCTCCCACCCGACCCGCCCCACCCTCACGCCTGCCCGCGCCTGCCACGCCGTTCATAGTGCCCCGAGATGGCCCCGGGTAGGCGGAATCGCCGTCGAACGCGTGCCGCCGCGCTGGGCATGGGCGGGGGTCCGGCAGGGCCCGGGGCCCGTCGGACCGGGGCGGGCACAGTCATTTCATGCGGGCTCGCGGACGGGGCGACGGGGCGACGGGGCGATGGTGCGACGGGGCCGGGGCCCGTCGGACCCCTGGGGCGACGGGGCCCGGGAGCCCGTGGACGGCAAGGCCCCGAGCCGCCTTCCACCCGCGTGCGCGCCCGCGGATGGCCTGGCCGCCTGCCTGCCGGTGTTTCCCTGGTCCGGCGTCCGCCAGGTCCGAGGCTGTTGTGTCGCGGGCTCTTCTCCCGTCCGTCTGCATGACTGCCGCTGGCCGGGCTGCTCGCCGGTTGGTGTTTTCCTGGTCCGGTGTCTGCCAGGTCCGGGGACGTTATGTCGCGGGGCTGTTTCTCGTCCGTCTGCGTGATTGCTGGTGGCCGGGCTGTTCGCCTGCCGGTGTTCCCCTGGTCCGGCGTCTGCCAGGCCGAGGCCGATGTGTCGCCGGGCTGTTTCCCGCCCGTCCGTGCGACCGCCGATGGCCCGGCCGCCCGCCGACCGGCGTTTCCCCACCCCGGCGTCCGCCAGCCCCCAGGCCCTTGCGCCACCGGGCCTTGCCACGCCATCCGCCTCGCCTATCCGCCTCGCCTATCCGCCTCGCCTATCCGCCCCGCCCATCCGCCTCGCGCATCCGCCCCGCCCGCCGCCGACGCAGCCCCCATCCGCCCCGCCCGCCCCTCGCCGACGCAGTCCCCGCCCGCCCCGCCGCTGATGATGCCGCCCTCACCCCCGCACCCCACCAGCCCCCCGCGCCCCCGTCCCCCTCCCCCCGGAATCCCGATTCCCCGTCAAGGAAATCCCCGGCGCGGGGTGCCGAGTGGGCGTCGGTGTAGGCCCCCGGACGGGGAACAGGCAGAATGGGTGACGTAGGTGCGCCCGAGCGCGACAGGCATGGACGTCGACGCGGTCTTCCGTTCCGCTCCGTCCCCCCTAACCGCCGGAGGCAAGCCGCACCCGGTAGCGACGGCGTAGGAGAGAAGCGATACCTGTGAGCGCAGCGACAACGCGAAGCCGCACCCCCGACCGTCTGTGCGCCGAGGCCGTCGACCTCGCCCGCGCCGCCGCCGAGGAGGCTGCCGCGCCCGGGGTGGTAGGAGAACACGCGGGCCTGACGAGCGAGGGCGACCGGGTTGTCACCCACTTCTTCGTGTGCAAGGAACTGGGCTACCGGGGCTGGCGCTGGGCCGTCACGGTGGCGCGCGCCTCCCGCGCGAAGCTCGTCACCCTGGACGAGGTGGTCCTGCTCCCCGGCCAGGACGCCCTGCTCGCCCCCGAGTGGGTGCCCTGGAGCGAGCGGCTGCGCCCCGGCGACATGGGCCCCGGCGACCTGCTGCCCACCGACGCCGACGATCTGCGCCTGGAGCCAGGCTTCAGCGGCGAGGACGCGCCCCCGCCGAACTCCGCGGTCTCCGAGGACATGGCGGAACTGGTCGAGGCGGAGGACGCCGAGGTCAGCGCGGGTACACCCGCCCACCTCCCGGTCGTCCCCTCCCGTGGGTCCATCGCGGCGGTGGCGCAGGAGCGGGGTCTGGGCCGTGCCCGGGTCCTGTCCCGCTATGGCCTGCACATCGCCGCCGACCGCTGGGAAGAGTCGTTCGGCGCGCAGACCCCCATGGCCCAGGCCGCCCCCGCCACCTGCGTGAGCTGCGGGTTCCTGGTCGCCATCGGCGGCTCCCTCGGTCAGGCATTCGGCGCCTGCGCCAATGAGTTCTCGCCGGCCGACGGCCACCTCGTCTCCCTCTCCTACGGCTGTGGCGGCCACTCCGAGGCCGCGGTCGTCCCCAAGCCCCCGCAGCCGGCCGAGCCGGTCATCGACGAGACGAAGGTCGACGCGTTCCCCCTCCGCCCGGCGAAGGACTCGGGCTCGGTCCCGGAGACGCCCGACGAGACGGTGGCGGAGCTGGGGCACTCGTAGTCCCCGTTACGCATCCCCGTACCGCGTGGGTCGGTTCGGGGATGGTCGACCCTGCGCCCGGAGGCGGGCGCGGTCCCTTTGGGCCGCGCCTGTTGCCTTCGGATACGGGTAGCGGGTGTTCACCGTGCGGAGCCCAGGGAGTCAGAACCCCAGGTAGGTGATCTGCACGATGTAGACCCGCTCGCTGCGGACGACGATCTGGTACCGGAACATCCCGCCAGGGACGATGATGTTGCCGCCCTCGGGGTCGACCGCGTCATGGGCCCGGCCGTGGAGGTGGCGGGCCTCGGCGGCCCGGACCAGTTCGTCAGCCTTGCGTTCCACTGCCGCGAGGAAGTTCGCCGGAGCGGTACGGGCGGCTTCTTCCGCGCCGAAGGCGTACTCCCATTTCCAGCTCACGCGCGCACCGCCGCCATGGCGTCGTCCAGTACGGAGCCCAGTTCGCGCAGGGCCTCGTGCGCGACGGTCGGGTCCTCGTGTTCCAGGTTGCCCCGCGCGCGGGCGAGCCGGGCGGACAGGTCAGGTCGGCGGGCGATCTCGATGTCCCTGGCCCAGCTCAGCACCCAGCTCCGCACCGGGCTGAGCGACTGCCACTCGACTGCCTTGGCGAATGCCTCGTCCTTCATGACCTGCATCTCGTCCAGGCGGCCTGGAGCGACTATGGCCAAGGCCGCGCGCAAGGCTTCGGGAGTCTGTTCGGGACGAGGGATCAGCGCGTGTCCGTGGTCGGCCTGAGTGCTCATGGTGTCCTCCAGGGAGTGCCCGGCCAGGGTATCCGGCGCCGGCGTCAGACGTCCGGAATGTCCGGCAGCGTCCCTCCAGGTGCTCCACGCCATCACCGCAATGTTCCCTATGCGGCTTTCACCCGCCCAGGTTTGTCGGTCGCCGTTCAAACGTGGTCCACTTTCTCGTTATTGCTATGTAATGGCAATGCGATGAACCACGGACCGGGCCGAAGGTAGGTTCGATCGTCCGGCTCCGGGGGCGATCATCGGCGCCGTCCGGTGATGCCTCATGAGCCAAGGAGATCCACACGGTGCCCGTCCGCCGCCTCACGCATCCCCCGCGGCCCACGTCCGACGACGTCCCGCCCCAGCCCGGCCCCGCGGACGGCACCCCCGGGAAGGGCGGGCAGCGGACCGCCGCGCCGGCCGGCGGCGCCAGTCTCCGGCTCGACATCCAGGGCCTGCGGGCCGTGGCCGTCACCCTCGTGGTGCTCGGCCACTCGGGCGTCTCCTCCATGGCCGGCGGATACGTCGGCGTGGACGTCTTCTTCGTGATCTCCGGCTTCCTCATCACCTCGCTGATGCTCCGCGAATGGGGCCGCGACGGCCGGATCTCCCTGGGCCGCTTCTACGCGCGCCGGGCGCTGCGCCTGCTGCCCGCCTCCACCCTGGTCGTGCTCGCGACCCTGGCCGGCTCCTGGCTCTTCCTGGGCCCGCTGCGCTTCGCGGACTACGCCAAGGACGCCATCGCCTCCGCCTGGTACGTCGTCAACTTCCGGCTCGCCGAGGCCGGGACCGACTACTTCAACACCGACGTACCGCCCTCCCCGTTCCAGCACTTCTGGTCGCTGGCGGTCGAGGAGCAGTTCTATCTGATCTGGCCCATCGTCCTGATCGTCGCCCTCAAGCTGTTCCGGCGCCGGGCACTGCTCGCGATCCCGCTGCTCGCCCTGGCCGCCGCCTCCTTCGCGCTCAGTCTCCACCTCACCGAAACCTCCCCCTCCTGGGCCTACTTCGGCTCCCAGGGCCGGATCTGGGAGCTGGCGGTGGGCGCCCTGCTGGCGCTCGCGGCGCACCGGCTGCACGAGATCCCGCGCCCCCTCGCCGCGGTCCTCAGCTGGGCCGGACTGGCCGCCATCGGCTACGCGGCCGTGTCCTTCGACGAGAGCACCCCCTTCCCCGGCCATCACGCCGTGATCCCGGTGTTCGGCGCCGCGGCCGTCCTCGCCGGTGGCGCCGCGGCCGGGCGCTACGGCGCGGGCGCCGTGCTGTCGCTGCGGCCCGCCGTCTGGATCGGCGGGATCTCCTACGCCTGGTACCTGTGGCACTGGCCGCTCATCATCATCGTCCCGGCCGCCGTCGGGTTCGGCGCGGACGACGGGCCGCTGCGGCTGATCGCCGCGCTCGGCGGCATCCTGCTCGCCTGGGGCACGCTGCACCTGGTCGAGGACCCGATGCGCTTCCACCGCGCGTTCAAGGCCCACGCCGCCCGGGGACTCACCCTGGGTCTCGGCCTGTCGGCCGCCGCGGCCCTCGCCGCCGTGTTCACCCTCCAGTTCCCGCCCACCCTCGACGAGGGCGACGCCCGGCAGAGCACCAAGGACACCCTCGCCGCCGCCTCCGACCCCCGCGCCACCCTCACCCAACTCCTGGAACAGCCGGTGGAGAAACTCCCGGCCAACCTCGAACCGAACCTGCGCGACACCGCGTACGAACGCTCCGCGCTCTACACCGACGACTGCGCCCTCACCATGACCGGCACGGTCCAGACCGAGCCCTGTCTGTACGGCGACAAGACCGCCGACCGCAGCGTGGTCCTCTTCGGCGACTCCCACGTCGCCCAGTGGTTCCCGGCGCTCGACGCCATCGCCCGTGAGCACGAGTGGCGGCTGTACTCCTTCACCAAGAACGCCTGCAAGGTCTCCCAGATCACCATCGAGTGGGAGGGCGGCCCGTACTCCACCTGCGACGACTGGCGGGACGTGACCATCGGGAAGATCCAGGAGATGGAGCCCGAACTCGTCATCACCTCCAGCTCCAACTCCGCCAAGCTGTACGGCGAGGGCGACCTCGGCGACGCCTGGGGCGAGGGACAGGCCGAGACGTACCGGATGCTCCAGCAGGGACGCACCCAGGTGCTCACCCTGCTCGACAACCCCTGGCCGAAGAACAACACCGTGGACTGTGTGTCGGCCAACCCCGGCGACCTCGCCTCCTGCACCCGCGACCGCTCCGAGGCCGACCCCAAGCCCGAGGTCACCGAGGCGATCCGCAAGGCGGCCGCCGCCGAGGACGTCACCGTCATCGACCCCTACGACTGGGTCTGCGCCCCCTCCGGCACCTGCCCGGTCGTGGTCGGCAACACCCTCGTCTACCGGGACTACGGCCACCTCGCGGACGGCTACGTCGAGGCCCTCACCCCCGTGGTGGAGGACGAACTGCTGCGCCTGTTCGGCGCCGACCTGAGCGAGCGCCCGGGGGCGTGACACCGGGCCGGACGGCCGCGCGGATCGCGATACCGTCTCCTCACGCCGATGAGGAGAGTGAACGTGAGCAAGTTCGTGCGGCCGGCCCCCGAGGGAGCCGACCCGTTCGCGACGGCCCGGCTCCGCCGTGGGGTGCTCGACGCGTGGGCCACCAGCCCGGCCCGGTTCCGGGAGGACGCCAACGCCGAGGAAGACCTCGTGCTCGGCGGCTACCGGGACCGCCTGGTCGTCGAGCTGGCACAGAACGCCGCCGACGCCGCCGCCCGAGCCGGGGTGCCCGGACGGCTCCGGCTCACTCTCCATGAGGGCGTCCTCGTCGCCGCCAACACGGGTGCCCCGCTCGACGCCACCGGGGTCGAGTCGCTGGCCACCCTGCGCGCCTCCGCCAAGCGGGACACCGAGTCGGTGGGGCGCTTCGGCGTCGGGTTCGCCGCCGTCCTCGCCGTGACCGACGAGCCCGCTGTCGTCGGGCGGCACGGCGGGGTGCGCTGGTCGCTCGCCGAGGCGCGGGACCTCGCCGCCGGGACCGCCCGCCACAGCCCCGGCCTGGGTGACGAGATCCGGCGCCGGGACGGTCACGTACCCCTGCTGCGGCTGCCGTTCGCCGCCGAGGGCACCGCTCCCGATCCGTACGACACCGCCGTGATCCTGCCGCTGCGCGACACCGCCGCCGCCGAACTCGCCGAACGGCTCCTCGACGCCGTCGACGACGCCCTGCTGCTCGCCCTGCCGGGGCTGGCGGAGGTCGTCGTGGAGGCGGGCGGGCGGGAACGGGTGCTGCGGCGGGGCGCCGACGGTGACCTGACCGTCGTCGAGGACTCGCGGGACGGGACCAGCCGGTGGCGTACCGCGACCGCGCACGGAGCGCTCGCCGCCGCACTGCTGGCCGACCGGCCCGTGGAGGAGCGGTCGCGGCCCCACTGGTCGGTGACCTGGGCGGTACCGGTGGACGGCGAGGGCGCCCCGGCCGCCCCGCGCACCAGCCCCGTCCTGCACGCCCCGACCCCCAGCGACGAGCCCCTCGGCGTGCCCGCCCTGCTCATCGCCTCCTTCCCGCAGGACACCACCCGCCGCCACACCGCGCCCGGCCCCCTCACCGACTTCCTGGTCGAGAAGGCCGCCGACGCCTACGCCCAACTGCTCGCCGGCTGGCGTCCGGTGACCGCCGGGATCATCTCCCTCGTGCCCGGTCCGCTCGGCAAGGGCGAGCTGGACGGCGTACTGCGTCAGGCGATCCTCCAGCGGCTGCCGCGCACCTCCTTCCTGCCCCCCGCCCTCCCGCCCGCCGACGAGGACGCCCCCGAGTCGCTGCGCCCGAGGGACGCGGAGGTGGTGGAGGGCGCCGGCGCCGACACCGTACGGGTGCTCGCCGAGGTGCTGCCGACGCTGCTGCCCGCCGGGCTCGAACGGCGCGTCGAGCTGCGCACGCTCGGTGTGGCCCGGGTGCCGCTGACCGACGCGATCGACCGGCTGGCCGGGCTGGAGAAGGCGCCGCACTGGTGGCGGGAGCTGTACGACAGCCTGGCGGGCGTCGATCCGGACCGGCTGTCGGGACTGCCCGTGCCGCTCGCCGATGGCCGTACGACGATCGGGCCCCGGCAGGTGCTGCTGCCGACGCCCGACTCGGCCGGGCTCGACCCGGAGGCGCTGGCCCGGCTCGGTCTGAAGGTCGCCCACCCGGACGCCACACATCCGCTGCTGGAGAAGCTGGGCGCGCTGCCCGCGACCCCGAGGGCGGTCCTCACCACCCCGCAGGTACGGGCGGCGGTCGCCGCGTCCCTGGACGACGAGGGGGCGGGCTGGGAGGACGACACCCCGGACGCCGAGGAACTCGCGGACACCGTCCTCGCGCTGGCGCGGGCGGCCGGGCTGGAGCCGGGCGACGAACCCTGGCTGGGCGCGCTGGCCCTGCCCGACGAGGACGGCGAGCTGTCCCCGGCCGGTGAACTGGTCCTGCCCGGCAGCCCTTTCGCCGCCGTCATGCGCGAGGACGAACTCGCCCACGTGGACGCCGAGCTGGCGTCCAGGTGGGGCGAACAGCCGCTCGCCGCCTGCGGTGTGCTGGCCGACTTCGCCCTGGTCCGCGCGACGGACGTGGTCCTGGACCCGGACGAACTGGAGCCCCGCGAGGGCGACTTCGCCCAGCCCGACGACCCCGGGCTGCTGGACGCCGTCGACGTGTGGTCCGAGGACATCCTCGACCGCTTCCCTGACTCGCCGGTCCCGCCCGTCGCCACCGAGCTGATCGCCGTACGGGACCTGGACCTGGTGGACGAGGACAAGTGGCCCCAGGCGCTGGCCCTGCTCGCCCGGCCGCCCCTGCGCGACGCCCTCACCCAGCCGGTCCGCGTCCTGCTCCCCGACGGCACGCACGAACTCGTCCGGCCGTACACGGCGTGGTGGCTGCGCGGGAACCCGGTGCTGGACGGCCGCCGCCCGGCGGGCCTGCTGGCGTCGGGCGGTGACCCCCTCCTGCGCGGCCTGTACGAGGAGGCCGACGCGACCGGCTTCGACGACGAGCAGGTACTGCGGGCGCTGGGCGTACGGACGTCGGTGGCCGCGCTGCTGGAGGAGCCGGGCGGGGCGGCGGAACTCCTCGACCGTCTCGCCGACCCCGACCGCGAGGTGACGGGCTCCCAACTGCACGCCCTGTACAGCGCGCTGGCCGATCTGGACCCCGAGCAGGTGACTCTCCCGGACGACCTGCGGGCCGTGCTCGACGGGCGGGTGACGGTGGTCGAGGCGTCGGACGCGGTGGTCGTGGACTCGCCGGATCTGCTGCCCTTCACGGACGGGGTGCCGCTGCTGCCGGTCCGCCCGGCCCGCGCGGCCGAACTGGCGGAGCTGTTCCAGGTGCGGCGGCTGAGCGAGTCCGTCGGCGCGGTGGTGGACTCGCAGGGTGCCGAGCACGACGTACCGGAGTCGGTACGGGTGCTGCTGGGCGCCCGGACCCCGTCCTCCTACGTCGAGCACGAGGAGCTGCTGGTCGACGGCGTCGAGATCGACTGGCGGCTGACCACGGACGGGGTGCTGCACGCGGCCACCCTGGAAGGCGTCGCGGCGGGCCTCGCGTGGGCGGCGCGGCAGTGGCCCCGGCGGTTCGAGGTGGCGGCGCTGCTGGAGGATCCGTCGCGGACGGGGGAGCTGGCGCGGGACCGCTGGTTCGACTGAGGGGCGGGCGCCGCCCGGGAAACCGGGCGGCGCGCTGCTCCCACCTCAGAGGGCGCACACAGAAACTTCATAGCTGTGCACAACCAATGAGGCTTGTGGTGCATCTGATCGGGTGAGCCAACAGGCTCCCCGATCGAAAGGGCCTCGCGCGAGACCGCGCGCCATGTGCAGCGCGACCGCCGGGCCTCAACTCCCCTGGGGGGAATGCACATGCGCAAGCGGGTCACACTCGGCGTCGTCACAGGCGCTCTGGCCCTGTCCGGCCTGGCCGTTCCGGCTGCCCAGGCCGATGGCTCCGGTCCGTCGTACCGCACGGCCGCCGAACAGGCCCTGAAGGCCAAGCAGACCCAGAACCCGGCGAAGAGCGCGTACGGCGCCGCCGCGATCGGTGGGCTGGACATCTCCTTCTCGAACTTCAAGGCCGTCAAGGCCGTCAAGGTCGGGTCCGCGAGCCACACCTCCACCACGATCACCTACACGATGACCCACGCCGCGGACATCGACATCAAGTCCGCGGACTTCGACACGGGCCCGTACCTCTACCGGGGTGCCTTCGACACTCCGGACAACCTGCTCATCGGCGACGCCCCGGCGACCTGCACCGCCACCTCCGCGACGACCGCCAACTGCAAGGGCAAGGTCAACATCTACCCGGGCTACGGAGACCTGATCAACTCCGACGCCGGAACCTGGCGCGGTGCGGCCATCGCCCTGGACTACGTGACCGGTGACTTCGCCGACCAGGGCGCCCTGGGCACCACCCTGATCCAGCGCAACTCCACGCTGACCGTCAACGCCGCGCCGGAGCCCGTGAAGAAGGGCAACACCATCACGGTCACCGGCAAGCTCGCGCGGGCCAACTGGGAGACCAACAAGTACGCCGGCTACACCAACCAGCCGGTCAAGCTCCAGTTCCGTACGAAGAGCGCCACCAGCTACACCACCATCAAGACCATCAAGACCAACTCCAAGGGTGAGCTGAAGACCACGGTCAAGGCGTCCAAGGACGGCTACTACCGGTACAGCTTCGCCGGGACGGTCACGACCCCGGCGGTCAACGCCCCGGGTGACTTCATCGACGTGAGGTAAGCGCGGCGGGTCGGGTTCCGCTTCTGTCGCGGGGGACCGCGCGCCGGTGAGAGCCGGTCGCGTGGTCCCCCGCGTTTTGTTGTGAGGGGCGTTGAGGGCGAGGCCCCTACGCCGGCACCCGCCGGTCCACCCACCGCCACAGAACCTCCAGCACCGCCGCCGCGACCGCCGCGATCCCCACCGCGAGCCACGGCATCGTCGTGCCCACCAGCTTCAGGGCGAAGAAGGTCTGGAGCCAGGGGACGACGAGGACCAGGACGAAGGCCGCGCCCATCGTGGCGACCAGGGCCACCCGCCACCAGGTGTACGGACGGGCGACGATCACCAGGACCCACATGGCGATGAGGAACAGGGTCAGCGTGGCCGCGCTGGTCTCGGCGTCCAGCGCGTCCGGGCCGGTGTAGTGGTGCCGGGCGATCAGATACGTCGTGAAGGTCGCCACCGCCGCCAGGACCCCGCCCGGGATCGAGTAGCGCATCACCCTGCGGACGAAATGCGGCTGCGCGCGTTCCTTGTTGGGTGCCAGGGCCAGGAAGAAGGCCGGGACACCGATCGTCAGGGTGGACAGGAGGGTCAGGTGGCGCGGCAGGAAGGGGTACTCCACCTGCCAGCAGACCACCAGGATCGCCAGCAGCACCGAGTAGACCGTCTTGACCAGGAACAGCGTCGCCACCCGCGTGATGTTGCCGATCACCCGGCGGCCCTCGGCGACCACGCTCGGCAGCGTCGCGAAGCTGTTGTTCAGCAGCACGATCTGGGCCACGGCCCGCGTCGCCTCCGAGCCCGAGCCCATCGCCACCCCGATGTCGGCGTCCTTCAGGGCCAGCACGTCGTTCACCCCGTCGCCGGTCATCGCGACCGTGTGGCCGCGTGACTGCAACGCGCCCACCATGTCCCGCTTCTGCTGCGGGGTGACCCGGCCGAACACCGTGCCCTCGTCCAGCGCGGCCGCCATCTTCTCCCGCTCGGCGGGCAGCTGCCGGGCGTCGATCACCGTGCCGGTCAGGCCGACCTTGCCCGCGACCGCGCCCACCGAGACCGCGTTGTCACCGGAGATCACCTTCGCGTGCACGTCCTGGTCGGCGAAGTAGGCCAGGGTGTCCGCCGCGTCCGGGCGCAGCCGCTGCTCCAGGACCACCAGGGCAACCGGCTGCGCGTCCGCCGCCACCTGCGGGTCGTCCAGCTCGTGCACCGCCCGCACCAGCAGCAGCACCCGCAGCCCCTGCTCGTTGAGGCGTTCCGTCTCCGTCAGGGCCGGGTCGTCCGGGGCCAGCAGCACATCGGGGGCGCCCAGCAGCCAGGTGCCCGACTCCCCGCCGCCCAAGCTGAAGGACGCCCCGCTGTACTTGCGGGCCGAGGAAAAGGGCAGCGACTGAGTGCAGCGCCAGTCCTCGCTGTCCGGGTAGGCGTCGATGATCGCCTTGAGGGAGGCATTGGGACGCGGATCCGACTCCCCGAGCGCGCCGAGCACCTTGCGTACGTACGTCTCGTCCGCCCCGTCCAGCGGGCGCAGCTCCGTGACGTCCATGCCGCCCTCGGTGAGCGTGCCGGTCTTGTCCAGGCACACCGTGTCGACGCGGGCCAGGCCCTCGATGGCGGGCAGCTCCTGCACCAGGCACTGCTTGCGGCCCAGCCGGATCACGCCGATCGCGAAGGCGACCGAGGTGAGCAGGACCAGGCCCTCGGGGACCATCGGCACGATCCCGCCGACGGTCCGCGCCACCGAGTCCTTGAACGCGTTCTCCTGCACCACCAGCTGGCTGATGATCAGGCCGATCGCCGTGGGGACCATCATCCACGTCACGTACTTGAGGATCGTGGAGATGCCCGTACGCAGCTCGGAGTGGACGAGCGTGAAGCGGGACGCCTCCTCCGCCAGCTGCGCCGCGTACGCCTCGCGGCCCACCCTCGTCGCCCGGAACGCGCCGCCGCCGGCCACCACGAAACTGCCCGACATCACCTCGTCGCCGATCCGCTTGACCACCGGGTCCGCCTCGCCGGTCAGCAGCGACTCGTCGATCTCCAGGCCGTCGCTCTCCACACACACGCCGTCCACGGCGACCTTGTCACCGGGGCCGGTCTCCAGGACGTCGTCCAGCACGATCTCGGACGTCCCGACCTGTGCCGCGACCCCGTCCCGCCGCACGGTCGGACGGACCTCGCCGATCAGCGCGAGCGAGTCCAGGGTCTTCTTCGCCCGCCACTCCTGGATGATCCCGATCCCGGTGTTGGCGATGATGACGAAGCCGAACAGGCTGTCCTGGATCGGCGCGACGAACAGCATGATCACCCAGAGCACACCGATGATCGCGTTGAACCGGGTGAAGACGTTCGAACGGACGATCTCGGCCATGGAACGGCTGCTGCGCACCGGAACGTCGTTGACCTGTCCCCGCGTGACGCGCTCCGCCACTTCTGCCGAGGTGAGTCCGCCCGGTGCTGGTGGTGCGGGGTGGGGGTGCGCAGGGTCCAGTTCGGCGCCTGCGTCGGTGTGCGTCATGTCTCCGACGGTACGTGGGGAAATGGGCGTGCACCCCCCCGATGTCGTGAAGATCCGACTACGGGAGGAGGGGGGGTCCGTCCGTGGGTGTACGGGTGCGGGCCCGGTGGGGGCTGGTCGCGCAGTTCCCCGCGCCCCTAAAGGCCCTCTGCCGCCAAGGCCCTCTGGCGCTAAAGGTCCGCTTCCGCTTGTTTGATTGCCTGGTCTCTCTTGCGGACGTACCAGATGCCGATCAGGCCCAGGGCTGCGCCGGCCAGGCAGGTCCAGATCCACCAGGTGTGGCCGTGGTCCGCGAACCAGCCGTAGAACGGGAGCTGCACCAGGAAGAGGACGAACCAGAGGATCGTGCCGCCCGTGATGGTGGCGACCACGGGGCCCTCCAGGGGCTCCGGCGCCTCGTGCTTGGGTGTCCACTTCGCCATGGGGCCAGCTTACGAGGCACCACGCCCCGTCCCTGGCCCACGCCGGTCTACGCGCGGAGATAGCCCTTTCCGGCGTTATATGTTCATACTGAAACTGTTTCTTACTGGCCACTTATATTCGTAGGAATCTCTAAACGATGCCCAGCTCGGCTCTAGACCGCTATTTCAAGATCTCCGAGCGGGGCAGCTCCCTGCCCCGGGAGGTCCGTGGCGGTTTCGCCACCTTCTTCGCGATGGCGTACATCATCGTGCTGAACCCGATCATCCTCGGCAGCGCGAAGGACATGTACGGCCACCAGCTCGACAACGGCCAGCTGGTCACCGCCACGGCGCTCACGGCGGCGTTCACCACATTGCTGATGGGAGTCATCGGGAACGTACCGATCGCGCTCGCCGCCGGACTCGGGGTGAACTCGGTCGTCGCGCTCCAGCTCGCGCCCCGGATGTCCTGGCCGGATGCCATGGGCATGGTGGTGCTGGCCGGTTTCGTGGTGATGCTGCTGGTCGCCACCGGGCTGCGGGAGCGGGTGATGGCCGCCGTGCCCTACTCGCTGCGCAAGGCCATCGCCATCGGCATCGGCCTGTTCATCATGCTGATCGGGCTGGTGGACGCCGGGTTCGTGTCCCGGATCCCCGACGCCGCCCACACCACCGTCCCGCTCCAGCTCGGCGGTGACGGCCACCTCGACGGCTGGCCGGTGCTGGTCTTCGTGCTCGGGGTGCTGCTGACGCTGGCGCTGATCGTGCGCAAGGTGTCCGGCGCGATCCTGATCTCGATCGTCGCCATGACCGTCGTAGCGATGATCATCGAAGCCGTCGCCACGGTTCCCTCCTGGGGGCTGACCACCCCGAAGTGGCCCGGCAACCCGGTCTCCAGCCCGGACTTCGGGCTGCTCGGCGAGGTCAGTCTGTTCGGCGGCTTCGAGCAGGTCGGGGTGCTCACGGGCGTCCTCTTCGTCTTCACCGTGCTGCTGTCCTGCTTCTTCGACGCCATGGGCACGATCATGGGCGTCAGCGACGAGGCCAAGCTGACCGACGGCGAGGGCCAGATGCCCGGCATCAACAAGGTGCTCTTCGTGGACGGCATCGCGGTCGCGGCCGGTGGCGCCAGTTCCTCCTCCGCCGGTACCTGCTTCGTGGAGTCCACCGCCGGTGTCGGCGAGGGCGCCCGCACCGGCTTCGCCAACCTTGTCACCGGCGCGCTGTTCACCCTCGCCCTCTTCCTGACCCCCGTCGCCACCATGGTCCCGTCCCAGGCGGCCACCCCCGCGCTGGTCGCGGTCGGGTTCCTGATCCTGGCCGGGTCCATCAAGGAGATCGACTGGACGGACCACACCCTCGCCATACCCGCCTTCGTGACGATGGTGATGATGCCGTTCACCTACTCGATCACCAACGGCATCGGCATGGGCTTCATCACCTTCGTCGTGCTGCGGCTCGCGGCCGGGCGCGCGAAGGAGATCCCGGCGGCGATGTATGTCGTCGCGGCGGTGTTCGGCTTCTACTACCTGATGCCGGCCCTGGGGCTCACCTGACCCGAGCCGCCGGTTTCAGGTGACCCCGTACTCGGGTGACCCGTAGAACTTCTCCGTCTCCTCGACCGCCGTCGTGAAGCGCTGGTCGAAGTCGTCCCGGATGAGCGTCTGGACCACATAGTCCTGGACGCTCATTCCTCTTTTCGCCGCATGACCCCGGAGCCGGTCGAGCAGCTCCCCGTTCATCCGCAGGCTGAGCACGCTGGTCCCCATGGGGATGAGGGTCACCGCCCCCGGGTGTCCGCTGCCTCACTTTCCGGAGTCGTGTCACTCGTATGGGTGAAGTGTCGGCTTGGGTGGCGGGTGTCACGGGGATCGTGGTGCACCCAGGGTGGTCTTTAGGGAGAGTAATGAGTTACGCTAAGAATATGTCGGACCTCACCCATGGCGACGACGCTGCCGCCGTGAATTCCCTGCGCTCCGCCGTGATGCGGCTGTCCCGTCGGCTCAAGCACCAGCGTGTCGACGAGTCACTGAGCCCGACCGAGATGTCGGTCCTGGGCACCCTCGCCCGTTGCGGCACCGCCACCCCTGGCGAGCTGGCCCGCAAGGAGCATGTCCAGCCGCCGTCGATGACCCGCATCGTCGCGCTGCTGGAGGCCAAGGGGCTGGTCCGGCTGGACCCGCACCCCGAGGACCGCCGGCAGAAGGTGGTCACCCCCACCGAGCAGGCCGAGGCGATGCTCGAAGAGAGCCGCACCAAACGCAACGCCTTCCTCGCCACGCTGGCCGAGGGCCTCGACGAGGACGAGTGGGCGAAGCTGCGGGCCGCCGCGCCGGTGCTGGAGAGGCTCGCGCAGCTGTGAGTGGTGCCCGCCGCGACTGAGGCAGCCGCGGCGGGCCCTGGCGAGGCGGCGGCAGCGGCAGTAGGCCGTAGGAGTGCCAGCAGCAGGCCACACCAAGGCCACACCAAGGTCAGACCAAGGCCACACCAAGGCCAGAGCAAGGATCAACGACGTCCTGAGGAGGCGAACTTCTTTGAGTTCGGGACCCGGAGCAGATTCCGCACCCGCGCCAGCAGCCGACAACACCGTCAACGATCCGTTGGGTGACGCCGTCCCTGGCTCCCCCGGCGACCCCGGTTCCCCCGGTAAGCCAGATTCCCCCGGTGACCCCGGTAAGCCTGATTCTCTCGGTAAGCCCGGTTCCCCCGGTGACCCCGATTCCCCCCGCGACCCCGGCGCATCCCGCAGCCGGTCCGCGATGTTCTCGTCCCTCAAGATCCGTAACTACCGGCTCTTCTTCCTCGGCCAGGTCGTCTCCAACACCGGCACCTGGATGCAGCGCATCGCGCAGGACTGGCTGGTCCTCAGCCTCACCGGCTCCGCCACCGCCGTCGGCGTGACCACGGCCCTGCAATTCCTGCCGATGCTGCTCCTCGGGCTCTACGGCGGAGTCCTGGTCGACCGGCTCCCCAAGCGCCCCACGCTGCTGTTCACCCAGTCCGCCATGGCCCTGACCGGGCTCGCGCTGGCCGCGCTGACCCTCAGCGGGCAGGTCCAGGTGTGGCACGTCTATCTCGCCGCCCTCGCCGCCGGTCTCGTCACCGTCGTCGACAACCCGGCCCGGCAGTCGTTCGTCTCCGAGATGGTCGGCCCCGACCAGTTGCAGAACGCGGTCAGCCTGAACTCCGCGAACTTCCAGTCCGCCCGGATGATCGGCCCCGCCGTGGCGGGCCTGCTGATCACCGGGGTGGGTACGGGGTACGCGTTCCTCTTCAACGGCCTGTCCTTCCTGGCGCCGCTCGCCGGACTGCTGCTGATGCGCTCCCGTGAACTGCACACCGTCCAGCGCGCCCCGCGCGGCAAGGGGCAGTTGCGGGAGGGGCTGCACTATGTCGCCGGGCGGCCCGAGCTGATCTGGCCCATCGTCCTGGTCGGCTTCGTCGGCACGTTCGCCTTCAACTTCCCGGTGTTCCTGTCGGCCTTCGCCGACGATGTCTTCCACGCGGGCGCCGGCACCTACAGCCTCTTCAACACCCTGATCGCCGTCGGCTCCGTCGCGGGCGCACTGCTTGCCGCCCGCCGCGGCACCGCACGCATCCAGGTGCTCTGCGCCGCCGCGCTGCTCTTCGGCCTGCTGGAGGTCGCCTCCGCGGTGGCGCCCTCGGTGTGGATGTTCGCTCTGCTGATGGTCCCGCTCGGCCTCTTCGGCATGACCGTGAACGTCACCGCCAACACCAGCATCCAGATGTCCGCCGACCCCGCCATGCGCGGCCGGGTCCTCGCGCTCTACATGATGGTCTTCCTCGGCGGCACACCGGTCGGCGCCCCGATCGTGGGGTGGGTCACCGACGCCTACGGCGCCCGGGTGGGGATGGCCGCCGGTGGCGCGATAGCGGCTCTGGCCGCCGCGACCATCGGCGTGATCCTGGCCCGGACCGGCGGGCTGCGGCTGTCGCTGGAGTGGGACGCCCGATATCCGCGCCTGCGGTTCGTGCCCCGGCAGCGGACCGGGGAGCCGGCCGAGGCCGCTAGCGTCTCCTGACCATGAGACTCTTCGCCGCCGTACTCCCGCCCGAGCCGGCCGCCCGGGAACTGGCCGCCGTCGTGGACCCGCTGAGGAACCTCCCCGGCGCGGGTGCGCTGCGCTGGACCCAGCGGGCGGGATGGCACTTCACCCTCGCCTTCTACGGAGAGGTCGGCGACGACGTCGTACCCGAACTGTCGGACCGCCTGGCGCGCGCCGCGCGCCGGACCCCGCCCTTCGCGCTGGCCGTGCGGGGTGGTGGGCAGTTCGGGCAGGGGCGGGCGCTGTGGGCCGGGGCGGACGGGGACCTCGCCGCGCTGCGGCTGCTCGCCGAGCGGGCGGAGGCGGCGGGGCGCAAGGCGGGGGTGGCGATGGGGGAGCACCGGCGGTACCGGGCCCATCTGACGGTGGCGCGCGGCGGGGCGGCGGTGGAGGTACGGGGGGTGCGAGGGGTGCGAGGGGTACGGGGGTATCCGCGGCGGTATGTGGAGGCGCTGGGGGCGGGAGTGGACCGTGGGGGAGGTGGCGCTGGTGCGGAGTGTGCTGCCGGTGTCGGGGGTGGCGGGGGAGCAGCCGCGGTATGACGTCGTCGGGCGGTGGGGGCTCGGTGGGGGGTCCGGCGGGGGCGGTTAGGCTCGACGCGTGGATCCCAAGACCCGGAACCGGATTATGGCCGGTGCGCTTGTTCTGTTGTTCGTGGTTGTCGCCGTGGCCTCTGCGGTTGGGGGGTAGGGGGAGGGGGGTTTCTCTTTCGTCGCCGGGTGCGGCGGTGTTGTGGCTGGTCGCGCAGTTCCCCGCGCCCCTTGGGTTGGGCGGCTGGCCCGGCGTTGTCGGGTGAACGGGCGCAGTTCCCCGCGCCCCTTGGGTTGGGCGGTCGGCCCGGTGTTGTCCGGTGGACGCGTACCCGTGAGCCTTTGGGCCTGCCGCCCCCGGGGCGTTGTCGCAGTGGCTGTCCCGGGGGCGTCGGAGGGGGACGGTTCTACCAGGCGAAAGCCTCCGGGGACGGGCCCGGGCCCGGGAAGATCTCGTCCAGTTGCTTGAGGACGTCGTCCGTCAGGGCCAGGTCGACCGCGCGCACCGCCGACTCCAGTTGTTCCGCCGTGCGCGGGCCGACGATCGGGCCGGTGACGCCGGGGCGGGTGAGGAGCCAGGCCAGGGCCGCCTCGCCGGGGGGCAGGGCGTGCTTGTCGAGGAGATCCTCGTACGCCTGGATCTGCGCGCGGAGCGCCGGGTCGTTCAGGGCGTCGGCGGCGCGGCCCGAGGCGCGTCGGCCGCCCTGGACCTCCTTCTTGATCACCCCGCCGAGCAGACCGCCGTGCAGTGGCGACCACGGGATGACCCCGAGGCCGTACTCCTGGGCGGCCGGGATGATCTCCATCTCGGCGCGGCGCTCGGCGAGGTTGTACAGGCACTGCTCGCTGACCAGGCCGATCGTGCCGCCGCGGCGCCCGGCGATCTCGTTGGCCTGGGCGATCTTGTAGCCGGGGAAATTGCTGGAGCCGACGTAGAGGATCTTCCCCTGCTGCACCAGCACATCGATGGCCTGCCAGATCTCCTCGAACGGGGTGGCCCGGTCGATGTGGTGGAACTGGTAGAGGTCGATGTAGTCCGTCTGAAGGCGCTTGAGGGAGTCGTCCACCGCGCGGCGGATGTTCTTCGCGGAGAGCTTGTCGTGGTTGGGCCAGGCCTCGCCGTCGGCGGCCATGTTGCCGTACACCTTGGTGGCGAGGACCACCTTGTCCCGGCGGTCGCCGCCCTGGGCGAACCAGTTCCCGATGATGGATTCCGTACGGCCCTTGTTCTCGCCCCAGCCGTACACATTCGCGGTGTCGAAGAAGTTGATACCCGCGTCCAGGGCCGCGTCCATGATCGCGTGGCTGTCGGGTTCATCCGTCTGCGGACCGAAGTTCATCGTGCCGAGGACGAGTCGGCTGACCTTGAGTCCCGTGCGTCCGAGCTGCGTGTACTCCATGGTCCACAAGCCAACGACTTGGAGTGGGCTCCAGGCAAGTGGGGGAGGGGTGGGTGTCGGGGGCGGGTGTGGTCAGTCGCGGGGGAACGTGGACGTGTCGATGGTGAGGTCGAGGAGGGTGTGGGTCAGATCGACGGTCTCACCGAAGTCGACCCGGGACTCGGTGCGGTACTCGCCGTCCTTGGGGTCGGTGAAGAGATGGCAGCGGCCCTGGTAGGAGTCCGCGATGAGATACACGGGGACCTCGGCCTCCGCGTACGTGGCCTTCTTGGGGCCGTAGTCGTTCATCCCCGTGCCGCGTGAGATGACCTCGGCGACGAACTCGACATCCTCGTGGCGCCAGCCGCGCTCCGGGTCGCGTTCGGCCCCGTCCCGCAGCTTCATCACATCCGGGCAGAAGCCGTTCTCGAAGCCGGGGAAGTCGATGCGGACATCTGTGGTCACCATGATGTCCCGGCCGAACCTGTCCTCCAGCGCATGGGTGATCCGGCGGATGATCTCCCCGTGCGTGTACCGCTGCGGCACCATAGTGACGGCCCCCTCGACGACCTCGACCTTGAAACCTTCGGGGATCATCCGCTCCACCAGCTCGAACAAGTCATCGAGGTGCTGTGCGTTCTCGTCGGCCATTTCGATCCTGTCGGTCTCCACGACGGTCATCGTGGCGCTCCTCCCCGGCTGCCCCGCCAACGGGTACAGCCGCGCGGTACAACGATACGTTCAAAGGTTTGGACACGGACAGTGATCCATGACCACACTGCCGAGCATGCCATCAACCCCCCTCACCTACCCCCTCGTACGTCTCCTCCACCGCCACCTCGACGGCACCCTCCTGGGCGTCTACCTCCACGGTTCCGCCGTCCTCGGCGGGCTGCGTCCGCACAGTGACGTCGATCTGCTCGTCGTCGTGGAGCGACCGCTGACGGACACGCAACGCCGGGACCTGGTGCGGGAGCTGATGGAGGTCTCCGGCGCCCCCGGTGACCCCGGGCGGCGGCCCGTCGAGCTGATCGTCGTCGTGCACGGCGAGATCAGTCCGTGGCGCTCTCCGCCGACCTGCGAGTTCCTGTACGGGGAGTGGCTGCGGGCGGAGTACGAGCGGGGGTACGTCCCCGCCGCCGGGCCGATGCCCGACCTCGCCCCGCTGATCACCATGGCCCGCGACGGCGACACCCCGCTTCACGGCCCGCCCCCGGACCGGCTGCTGCCGCCCGTCCCGCCCGCCGACCTGCGCCGGGCCATCGTGGCCGGGGTGCCGGAGCTGATGGCCGAGCTGGACACGGACACCCGTAACGTCCTGCTGACCCTCGCCCGGATCTGGACCACCCTGGTCACCGGCGCCATCCGATCGAAGGACGCGGCGGCTGACTGGGCGCGTGAGCGGTTGCCGGAGCGGCATCGTCCGGTGCTGGAGTGGGCGCGGGCGGGGTATCTGGGGGCGGGGCCGGAGGGGCCGGTGCCGGGTGGGGTGCGGGAGTGTGCGGACGCGATGGTGCGGGAGATCGAGGCTGCCGCGCACTCTTCTTGAGCGGCTCAAGCGACTCAATCGCCCTGTTGACCGCCGCTCACCCCTCGTACTCGCCCCCCAGCCCCCACCCCTGGTACATCGCCTCGGCGAACGCCTCCGCGATCTTGTGCTCGCCGCTGGTGTTCGGGTGGGTGCCGTCGTAGGTGTCGGTGTCGACGTCGTACGACGCCGGGAGTGACGCCGGCAGCAGGGAGGAGCGCGGCTCGTCCAGGTCGGCGACGGTCTTCGCGAGGAGTTCGTTGAACGTGGCGACCTGGGTGGCGAAGGCGGCGTCGGAGGTGGCCCGGATGTTGGGTATCACCGGCAGCACCACCATCCGCACGCGCGGCCGGGCCGCCCTCGCCTCGGCGATGAAGGCCCGGACGTTCTGTGTGGTCTGTTCGGGGTCGGTGTAGAAGCCCAGGTCGATCAGGCCGAGGGAGACCAGCAGCACATCCGCGCGCGTCTCCCGCACGGCCTGTCCGATCATGGGCGCCATGTGCTGCCAGCCCTCGCCCCAGCCGGCCAGGTGCGCGCGCGGGAAATCAGGCTCGGCGTAGAGATAGGAGACCGGCGCGTCGGCTCCCTTGTCGTACAGCGTCTCGCGCGGTCCGACCAGGGTGAACGGGCCGCCGTGGGTCGCGCACAGGTGCCGCCACATCCGGTACCGCCAGGTGTGCTCGCCCGCACTGCCGATGGTCATCGAATCGCCTACCGGCATCAACCTGAGCATCCGCTCATGATGGCCGACCCGGGGTGGGGCGGGGACGGCGGGGGCAGGGGACGCGGCGCGCGGCACAGGTACCGAGGGGAACGCCCGTACGGGATGGCAGTCTTGGGGCATGCGCCGATCACTGGTCCCTCTCGCCGCCGCCCTGCTCACGGTCGGGCTGTCCGTGCCGTCCGCGTCCGCCGCCGACGGTGACGAGGGGTTCACGATCAAGGATCCGCGGATCACCGAGTCCAGCGGGCTCGCCGCGTCCCGGCAGCATCCGGGGATCTACTGGACGCACAACGACAGCGACGACGGGGCCTTCCTCTACGCCGTGGACGGCGCGACGGGCGAGACGGTCGCGACGATCACCCTCACGGGCGTCGGCACGCCCCGGGACGTCGAGGCGATCTCGATCGGGCCGGACGACCAGATCTATGTCGGTGACATAGGGGACAACCTCGGCGGGACCTGGGACCACGTCTGGATCTATCAGCTGCCCGAGCCCGCGGAGCTGACGGACCAATCGATCGCGGCGACGCAGTACGTCGTCCAGTACGCGGACGGTGCCCGGGACGCCGAGTCGCTGGTCGTGCACCCGCGGACCGGGCGGGTCTACATCGTGGACAAGAACAGCGAGGGCGGGCACCTGTACGAGGGACCGGCCGAGCTGTCGGCCTCCGGCACCAATGTTTTCGAGCCGATCGCCGCCGTCCCCGACCTGGAGGCCACCGACGCGACGCTCTCCCCGGACGCGGGGCATCTCGTCGTCCGCAGCTACTTCGGGGCCATCGACTACGAGTGGAACGGCGGGCAGCTCAAGCGGCTGGAGCGGCTCAGCGTGCCGACCGGGTTCGTGCAGGGCGAGTCGGTCACGTACACGGCCGACGGGAGCAAGCTGATGTACGGGGCGGAGGGGGAGGGGAGCCAGGTGCTGCCCGAGGACGCGCCCGGGGGCGGTTCGGGATCGGGCGCGCAGGACTCGGGGTCGTCGGCGGCGGGCGAGGACGCCGGGGACGGGCCCGGTCTCTCCGTCGGGGCCGGGGCGCTGGCCGTGGGGGTGCTGGCGCTGCTGGTGCTGGGGGCGCGGCGGCGGAGGCGGCGGGGTTAGTTAGCCGGCCGCGCTCAGAGGTCAGTGGGCGTCCGCCTCGGTGGGCTCGGGGTGCGTCGAGGGCGTGGTGGCCGCCGCCCGCGCCGTGACCGCCGCCCTCGCCGTGACCATCGCCTCCAGGCCGTCCAGGATGCGCTTCAGGCCCCAGCCGAAGTGGTCGAAGTCGGTGCCCCAGGTGTCCTCGTCCAGGGCGGCCATCAGCGGGAACCGGCCGGAGGCGAGGACCTTCTCCAGGGTCGGCACCTGGGCCGCCCAGAACTCGGTGTCGGTCAGGCCGGTGCGGTGCTCGGCCGCCTCCCCGTAGAGCTGGGTGCGGGCGGCTCCGACGACATAGCTGTCGACCAGGATGATCGCCGAGACGAGTTCGATGTCGGGCAGGTTCATCGGCTTGATGCGGGAGAGGACCTTCTCCATGGCGCCGAGGGCGCTCGGGCCGAGGATCGGGCGGGTCTGGTTGACCTGGAGCAGCCAGGGGTGGCGGCGGTAGAGGGCGAGCGTGGCGTGGCCCATGTGCTCCAGGGCGGAGCGCCAGGTGCCGTCGCCGAGGGCGGCGGGGTTCTCCGAGGGCCCCTGGACCCGGTCCAGCATCAGATCGAGCAGCTCGCCCTTTCCGGGGACGTACCGGTAGAGCGACATCGCGCCGGTGCCGAGTTCGGCGGCGACGCGGCGCATGGAGACCGCCTCCAGGCCCTCGGCGTCCGCGACCTGGACGGCCGCATCCACGATCCGGTCGAGCGTCAGGCCCGGTTTGGGGCCGCGGCTGGGCCGCCGGCCGGTGTCCCACAGCAGTTCGAGCGTGCGGGCGATGTCCCCGCTGCCGCTGGTCTGTGTGCCGTCACCGGCGTTCTTGCCCCTGTTCTCGCCGCTCGTCATGGGCTCAGCTTAAATCCCTGGACCAAAATTGGGTACGCTGTACGCGTCATCGGGTACGGTGTACTCAGTTGGATGGCGGGCCGAGCGGACATAGGGGGCAGGGCATGGACGGATACGCGGTGCGGGCCGAGGGCCTGGAGAAGCGGTACGGCGAGAAACGGGCTCTGGACGCCTTCGACCTCGCCGTGCGCGAGGGCACCGTGCACGGCCTGCTCGGGCCGAACGGCGCCGGGAAGACCACCGCCGTACGCATCCTGTCCACGCTGGTGAAGCTGGACGGCGGACATGCCACGGTCGCCGGACTGGACGTGGCCCGCAAGCCGCGCGAGGTACGGGCCCGGATCGGGCTCACCGGGCAGTACGCGGCGGTTGACGAGGTGCTCACCGGGCGGCAGAACCTGGAGATGTTCGGCCGGCTCTTCCACCTCGGCGGCGCGCGCGCGAAGAGCCGGGCGGTGGAGCTGCTGGAGCAGTTCGATCTCACCGAGGCGGCCGACAAGGGCGCGGGCGGCTACAGCGGCGGCATGCGGCGCCGGCTGGACCTGGCCGCGTCGATGATCCTGGCCCCGGCGGTGCTCTTCCTGGACGAGCCGACGACGGGCCTGGACCCGCGCAGCCGGGGGGAGGTGTGGGAGTCGGTGCGGGCGCTGGTGGCGAGCGGTACGACGGTCCTGCTGACCACCCAGTATCTGGAGGAGGCGGACAAGCTGGCGTCCCGGATCACGGTCATCGACCAGGGCCGGGCCATCGCCGACGACACCCCGGACGGGCTGAAGAACCTGATCGGCGGCGACCGTATCGAGGTGGTGCTCGCCGAGCGGTCGGACATCGCGCGGGCCGTGAAGGTCGTGGCGCGGGTCTCGGACGGCGAACCGGAGTCCGACGAGACGGAGTTGCGGGTGCACGCCCCGGTGACCGACCGGGTGGCGGCCCTCACGGACGTCGCCCGCACCCTCCAGGACGAGGGCGTCCGCGTCGAGGACATCGGGCTGCGCAGGCCGAGCCTGGACGATGTGTTCCTGCGCCTGACCGGACACCGGGCGGAGAAGAAGGAGACGGCGGCGTGAGTGCTGTGGACCTGAAAGAAGACGGCGGTGTGAGCACGGTGGCTGTCAAGACCGAACTGCCCTCGCGCGGCGGCACGTACTGGCTGCTGTCGGATGTCTGGAACATCGTCCGGCGCGGTCTGACCCACTACCAGCGCCAGCCGGTGAACATCGCCTGGCAGCTGGGCTTCCCCATCCTCTCCGTCCTCCTCTACGGCTATGTCTTCGGCAGCGCGATGACCGTGCCGGGCGGCGGGGACTACAAGGACTTCCTGATGCCGGGGATGTTCGTGATGACGATGGCGTTCGGCTTCATGAACACGGCGACGGTGGTGGTGTACGACTCCACGAAGGGGGTCATCGACCGCTTCCGCTCGATGCCGATGTCGTCGTCGGCGGTGGTGGCGGGCCGTGGGGTCACCGATCTGCTGGTGGCGTGCGCCGAGCTGGCCATCATCATGCTGACCGCGCTGGCGATGGGCTGGCGCCCGGACGGCGGCTGGGGCTTCCTGGCGGCCTTCGGACTCCTGCTGTGGCTCCGCTTCTCCCTGATCTGGGTCGGCGTCTGGCTGGGCCTGATCGTCCCCAACCCGGAGGCGGCGGGCGGCCTGTTCGCGGTGGCCTTCCCCCTGACGATGATCTCCAGCATCTTCGTCGCCCCGCAGCTGATGCCGGACTGGCTGGGCTGGGTGGCGGCGTGGAACCCCATCTCCTCGACGGCCGCGGCCTCACGTGAGCTGTTCGGCACGCCGGTCGGCGGCGGGGACTCCTGGATCGAGGAGCACGCGCTGCTGATGGCGGGGGTGTGGCCGGTGGTCCTGACGGCGATCTTCCTGCCGCTGGCGGTACGGAGGTTCCAGCGGCTGAGCCGGTAGCGGGCGGGAGCGCCAGGGGTCGGGGGAGGCCGTTGGCGGGGGCGGGTAGTTGGCGAGGGAGGCCAGTTGGCGGGGGCGGGTAGTTGGCGGGGGGACCTACCGGCCGCCATCCGGGCCCGCCACAATCACCCGTATGACGATCACCACGGGTGTCAGGCCCCCCAGGCCCCCCAAGCGCACCACGCCCGTCACCCTCCTGCTGGGCTTTCTGACGGGTGGCGTGATCGGGGGGTCGCTGACCGCCTTTGTCGTCGGCATCAACATCGAGAAGGTGCCGCTGACCGTCGCGGGTCTGGCCGTGCCCGCCGGATACGCGCTGCTCTACTACCTCTCCGGTGCGCCACGGCGGGCCCGCGAGGCGCGGGTCGTGCCCCGCACGGCACTCGCGATGATCGAGAGTCTGGACGCCGTCCGGGGCGAGACGAGCGACGTACCGGTGCGGTTCGATGTCACGGTGGCGCCGGAGGACGGGCCCGCGTTCCGCGTCGAGTTCAAGCAGGACATCAATCTGGTCGAACTGTCCGACTACCGCGCGCGCGGGATGCTGGTGGTCCAGTACCCACCGGACAAGCCGTGGCAGGTAAGGATCGTGAAGCGGCCGACGCCGGAGTGGGAGGAGCGGGTGGCCGGGGCGCGGATCGACTCGGCGCCGGGCCCGGCCATGACGGTGGACGACCGGGACGGCTGCGCCCTCGGATTTCTCTCGGTGCTGGGTCTGCTGCTGGGGGTGGCGGCGGTGGTCTTCCTGTTCCGGGGGGACTTGTTCGACGGGACGGACACGGCAGCCCACCCGTCCGTCTCTTCCTCTTCTTCTTCCTCCACGACGGTGGTGTCGTCGGCGACGAGTACGGTCACGCTGGGCGCGGGCCAGTCGTTCCTGGACGAGGGTGAGCTGAGCCGGGCGATCGAGTCCCTCACCCAGGCCGACGACCAGGACAAGGGCCCGGCCCTGACCGTCGTCGTACAGGATCGGATGCTGTCGGTGGTGTACGTCCCCTCCGACTCCCCGGCACCGGGCTTCGACCTGGCCTCCCTGCCGTACGAGCGTTTCCCGGCCCTGGTGGAGGAGGCCCGCACCACCCTCGGGGTCCAGTCCCCCGACTCCTGGCAGATCACTGCCGAGAACCTCACAGCCGACAGCGTCACCATCAGGGTGGGGGTGACCGGCCCCGAGGGCACGGCGTCGCTGGAGGCGGACGAGCGGGGTGACGTGGTGGCGCGCACTCCGGCAGGGGACTGAGGGGACTGAGGGGAACGAGGGGAATCAGCCATGGACTGGAATGAGTATCTGGCGCTGTGGTGCGCGGTGTTCGGCACGGTGGCGCTGGTCGGCTACGGGCGGTCGCTGGCCGGGGTGACCCGGGCCCAGCGGATGGTGAGGGTCAAGGGCAGGATCGAGCGGGTGACGGAGCCTCGGCACGGCGGCTCGAAGCGGGGCGGCCTACCGGTGGTGGTCACCTTCCGCGACCCGGCCACCGGGCGGGAGCACACCGTCACGAACGACGGCGAGCACGGCGACTGGATCGACACGGCGTGGACGGGCCGCGAGATCGGCGTCCGCTACCTCCCTGGCCAGCTCCACAACTTCCGCTTCACCACCGGCCTGGAGACGGGCCGGGGGCTCGGCTGGCCGAGCTGCGCGGTCTTCCTCATCTATGCCGGAGTGGTCACCTACGCGGCGATCGACTGGGGCTGGCCGTGGTCACTGATCGGCTCAGGCGCGCCGCTGGCCGTCAGCGCCGCGTTCTTCCTGCCGGTGAACGCCCATGAGGCGAGCCGCCGTTTCGCCCGGCTGACGTCGATGACTCCCGTCCCCGGGCGGATCATCGCCGTACTCAAGGACGTCAGCTCCGACGGCGAGGGCGGCCTGACGACCAGTCACACCCCGGTCCTCGCGTTCACGACCCACGCGGGCGAGGCGGTCCTCGCCTACTGCACGAGGGGCCTGCCGGACCCGGTCAAGTCCCACGGCCGGGAGGTCACGGTCCACTACACGCCGGAGAACCCGTCCGTCTTCACCCTGGACCTGCCGGACCAACGCCATTCCCGGGGCCACGACATCGTCCTCACCGCGCTGGTGCTGCTGGCGGGGCTGGCGGCGGTGGGGGTGGGGGCGGCGCTGGCGGAGTTGCCGTAGGGCAGGGGAGTGCCGGGTACTGCCGGTTCGGGGTGCAGGTGACGAGGGCGAGGCAGAGGTAGGCGGGGCGTTCGAGGTAGAAGCCGAGGGACACGTCGTCGCCGGCGGCGAGCCGGTGGTGGGCGGAGGCGACGAGGGCGCCGGGGTCGCAGGGGGAGGCGAACCGGGGTGTGTAGGTGACGAGCCGCTCTCCCAGCCAGGCGGCGGCCGGCCGGGGGTCGTGCCAGGTGCCGCGCACGAGTGAACGGGCTTTGACGAGCCAGTACGCCGTCTCCAGCGGGGGCAGGTCCGAGGCGGGGAACTCGGCGGCGACCTCGCGATACCTCTGGATCAGCTCGGGTCGCGCTCCGGCGGGGGGTGGGTCGTGGTGCGGGGGCCGCCGTAGGGCTTCCTGGTCGAAGCGGGGTTTGGGGCCGGTCCAGAGGTAGGCGTGGTGGTGCATGGTCGGTGGGTTGTGTCAGGTCAGAGGGGGAGGCCGAAGCGGGTGGGGTCGATGCCGGCGACGGCCAGCTCCTCGGTGGTGAAGCGGAGGGGTTCGGCGTCGGGGCGCTTGCTGTCGCCCAGGGCCCAGGCGTCTTCGCCGATCCGGGCGAGGACGACACAGCCGTCGGAGCAGGGGCCTCCGCAGGCGGCGGCGTAGGTGACGGTGGTGAGGTCGAGGGCGTAGAGGTCGGTGGGGGTCGGCATGGCTGGGCCTTCCTTCTCGGTGGGTCGGGTCTGGGTGATGACCGTAGGTGACGGGAAGGAAGCGGAGGGTCGAATATTCTTGATTATTCTCGCGTGGTGACTCTGGATGCATGGACATTCACCGAGCGGTATCGAGATGCTGTCCGCGCTGACATCAACAACACCGAGGAGGTGGTCGCACATGGCGCGACGGTTACGGTTCAACGGGACTGGTAGCGGTGTTACGGGATGCCCTTCCGTGCATGAGGACCTGGACAGCGGAGAGGTGATCGTGCATGGTCCTCCGCTCGCCGACGCGGAGGACATCGCTCAACTCCAGCATCTCTCGGAGGGAGAGGTCGCGGTCGTTGTGCCGCGAGACCTGCTGGTCGACTGGACCCCGAAGGAGCGGTCGCGGCAGTCGCGGACGATCGATCTGGAGGAGTTCCACACCCTGTTCGAGAATTACGAGCACACCGCCTGGCGTCTGGAGACGCGTGGCCGGTACGCGAGCGACGAATAGGGCGAGCGCTGGACCCGTTTCATCGAGAACGGCACGATCGGTGAGGACTCGGCGCCGAACTCCCTCTACAACTGGTGGACGGAGACGACACGGGCGAACATCGAGCAGGGGAAGCGGATCGAGCGGGTACGTATCGTGGATCGGCCCGCCACCACCGGTCAGCGCTATCTGTTCGACAGTGCGAGGTGGAACATCGGCCTCGGCGAGGACATTCGCAACTTGTGGCGTGCCGACGCGGACCGCCTCCGGCTTCCCGCCGAAGACTTCTGGCTGTTCGACAGCCGACTCATCGCGCTTCTGCGTTTCGATGACGACGACCAGCTCACGCACGTGGACCTCATCACCGAACCCGCAGAGGTGGTGCGCTGCGCCATGATCCGGGATGCTGCTTGGCATCACGCCGTATCGCGGGAGCGGTTCATGGCCGAGATGAACAGCGACGCACAGGAGTAAGAGCGGGTACCGGTGAGTACGGACTACCAGAGGGCACGTGAAGAGCTGGGCCGCAAGCTCAGGGAACTGCGCGTGGACAGCCCTGTGGGTCGGCTCACCGGTACGGAACTGGCTCAGCGTCTGGGCTGGCCCCAGTCGAAGGTCAGCAAGCTGGAGAACGGCAGGCAGACACCCACGGCCGATGATCTCCGGGCATGGGCGGAGGCCGTGGGGCAGCCTGGCGTGATAGTCGAACTCCAAGCCCGCCTGCGGGGTTTCGAAAGCCATATCAGATCCTGGCGGCGCCAGCTGGCGGCAGGGCATGCCCCTGTGCAGGAGGCGTGGAACGCCCTCATCACGGAGTCCCGAACCCTGCACTGCTGGGACAGCTTCGCCATCAACGGAATGCTCCAGACCGCTGACTACGCCCGGAATATCTTTGAGCGCTTCGCGGATTTCCGGCGCACTCCACGGGACACCGAGGAGGCGGTGCGTGCCCGTATGAAGCGGCAGGAGTGGCTGTACCGGCCCGGCAGGCAGCTGAAGGTGATCATGCCTGAGAGTGTCCTGTGGGCTCGCATCTGCCCACAGGAGGTTCTGGCCGCTCAACTTGACCGGCTGCTCGGCGTGGTGGGTATGGACACCGTTCACCTGGGGATCGTTCCACTGGACGCCCAGCTGCGACTTCCACCGGGTAACGGGTTCTGGATCCTGGACGACCGACTGGTCACCGTCGAGGACTGGCACGCCGAACTCTTGCTGGACGATGCCGAAACGATCGCTCTCTACCGCCGGGTCTGGGACACCTTCGAAGAGTCGGCAGTCTTCGGCACGGACGCGCAACAGGTGATCGCGAGGGTCCGCCGGAGCATCAAGGTCTGAGGACGTACGGCCGCACCACGTCGTCCGACGTTTCCCAGCGCGGCCCCTTCGGGCGCTCGGGGACCTGCCAGCACTCCTCGTCCGGCAGCAGCGGCAGACGATGGCCGGCCGCGCGATTGCGTCTGGCCCAGCGGCGCCAACGGGCCTGGTGAGGGCTTGGCAGCCGCCAGACGTACGGGTCTGGGGTCCGGGCCTCTTGCGCGAGGGCCTGGACGCTTGGCGCGGGGCGCCTGGGACGCAGGCGCGCGAGCGCGTCATAAATCCGCCGGAGCATGCGCCGCCTCCAGCTTCTCGGTGACCGTGAATCGCGCCCACACGCACTTGGTGTACGGCTCGGTCCGGTGGCCCCAGGCGTCGGCCAGCCCGGCTACGAGGGTCAGTCCGCGTCCGTGTTCTTCGTCCGGGTCGGAGTCGTGGGGCTGGGGGAGCCGGTCCCGGTCGGGGTCGGCGACCTCCAGCAGCAGTTCGGCGCCCTGGAGCGTGAGCGTGATCCGTACCTGGGCGTGACCGACCCGGCAGTGGGCCACGGCGTTGGTGATGAGTTCGTTGGCGGAGAGCGTGATGGCGTCGGCGACTTCGCCGGTGATTCCCCAGTTCGCGAGCACCTTGCGGATGCGGTGGCGGGCCGCCGGGACGTGCTGCCTGCGCTTGGGGATGCGGAAGATCTCGGGTTCGGGCATGGGGGTGCCGTACCTCCTGACGTGTCGTCAAGATGCGGAACTGAAAGCTCCTTGTGGGCTTGAGGCTAGAGCCGCAGGTCGTATAGCCGCAACCACTTCAAGTCGCATACATGCCGTTGGAGGTATGTTCGATTGACGCATGCTCTACAGTTTTCTTGCGACAGAGAGAGGGGTCTGGGATGCCCACAGGGGGACGGCCAACCGTGCGCAGTCGGCGACTTGGTGCCGCGCTCAAGACGTATCGGTTGGCGGCCAAGATGGATCAGGTCCAAGCCGCCGAGGTGATCGCCGCACACCAGACCAGGGTCAGTCGCATAGAGACCGGGCATGTTTGCGCCCGCGCGCTGGAAGTCCGAGCGCTGCTGGATGCGTACGGAGTGCATGACTCGGAAGTCCGGCGGAAACTGGAAGAGTTGGCCCGCCAGTCGAAGCGTCGGGGCTGGTGGCTTGAGCATGCGGAACATTTGCGGCCGGATTATGTCGATCACATCGCGTTGGAGGACGACGCGACCTACATCCGCCAATGGCACCCCACGTTGGTGCCTGGACTGCTTCAAACACCGGTCTACGCAGCGGCAGTTATCGCGGCTGGCCCTGACTATGTGGCCCCAGAAATGGTCACTCAGCTGGTGAAGGTGCGCCAAGAGCGGCAGGCGAAGATCGGGGGTGGTGGAACCTCGTACGCCGCCATCCTCTGGGAGGTGGTCGTTGCCCAGCCGTTGGTGAGTGCCGACATTCACCGAGATCAGTTGGCTGCGATCCTTGAGGTCGGCGAGCGCAAGAATGTCACTGTCCAGGTGCTTCCGTTTAGTGCGGGAGCACTGGCTGCCACGACCGCTGGCTTTTCCTCCTTCAGCTTCGAATCCGAACCGATCGTTGAAGCCGTGACGCTGGAGAACCTGCGAGGAACGTCGGTTCTTGAAGCGCCGGAAGACCTGGCGGCTTACAGCAACATGTACGACGTACTACGATCGGCAGCACTGACACCGGACGCGAGTTCGAAGCTCATCCGGGACATAGTGCAGCGAATGAAGGAAGACTGATCGTGATCGAGGTTAAGGGTTCCTTCTGGAAGTCGTCGTACTCCGGACAGCATGGCGACTGCGTAGAGGTCGCCGACACCGCTCTTGGCGGCCGGGCCGTCCGTGACAGCAAGCAGCCCGCCGGCCCCCTCCTCACCGCCTCGCGCGAGAGCTGGCACGCGTTCGTCCGGCAGTTCGGATAGGCGCAGGCACACTCAGGGGCGCCCCGCGGATCCCGTAGGGCGCCCTTTGGCATAGGCCAGAGGCATGTTCACTCGTCCGGCTGACACGGCGCCCGTACGCTTCCGTGGGGCGGTCGGGCGCAACTACCTTCCGCCGTATGGTCAGTTCAGCTCACGATGCGAGGCATTGGCTTCTCCGGCAGGAACCGGCGTTGTTCGCCCGGGTCTTGCGGCGGGCCGGTATCACGTTCCCCGAGTACGTCTCCATCGGCCACCTGGACGCTGACCTCACCGACAGCAGGTCGATCGAGGGCCGGGTGGACAGCCTCTTCAGGGTTCACGCCGTCGATGACACCGGCGGCTTCCTGCTGGTGGTCGAGTCGCCGGACAAGCGGGAGCCGGTGAGGCGCGACAACTGGACGTACTACTTGGCCTATCTGTACGCCAAGTACCGGCTGCCGGCGATCCTCCTGGTGCTCTGCCGGGACAAGGCGACGGCCGCGTGGGCGGCGGAGCCCATCCGGATCGGGCGCCGCTTCCACACCACCATCGAGGTGTGCCCGCTGGTACTCGGGCCGGGGAACCTGCCCACGATCACCGATCCGGGCGAGGCGGCGCGAGACCTTCCGCTCGCCGTGTTCTCGGCGTTCGCCCACGCCAAGGACCCGGGGCTGCCCGTCATCCTGGAAGCGCTGGTGGCCGGAATGGAGACCTGGTCCCCGGACGGTACCGACATCGGCGACGGGATGAGCGTCGATGACTGGGCGGAGTACGTCGAGATCGGCCTGGGCGAGGGCCCGGCCCGAGACCTGTGGAGGCAGCTGATGGGCAAGTGGTCACCGAAGTTTCCCGGTAGTGGCACGCTCCTGGAAGAGGTATGGCTCGCGGGCCGGGAAGAGGGTGAGGCCAAGGGCCGCGCGGTGGGCCGGGCCGAAGGGCGTGCCGACGGCCGGGTCGAAGGAATCCTGCGCATTCTCATCGGGCGCGGAATCGAGGTCTCCGCCCCCGTCCGCCAGCGGATCATCGGCTGCACCGACCTCGATGTGCTGGGTGTCTGGTTCGACCGGTCCCTGAGCGTGACGACTGCCGAGGAACTCCTCGTCGAAACCGACGCCCAGAGGTAGGGCACAGAGCCAGGGCACAGGCACAGGCACAGACGAGAAGGGCGCCCCCGGATCGTCGATCCGCCGGGCGCCCTTCGGCGTCGTACAGGAAACCGCGTACAGCAAACCGCCGTACGGGACGCGGCAGCGTCAGAGCTGCTCGATCACATAGTCCACGCACTTCGTCAGCGCCTCGACATCCGACGGCTCGATGGCCGGGAACATCGCCACGCGCAACTGGTTGCGGCCCAGCTTGCGGTACGGCTCGGTGTCCACGATGCCGTTGGCGCGCAGCACCTTCGCGACGGCCGCCGCGTCCACCTCGTCGGTGAAGTCGATCGTGCCGATGACCTGCGAGCGCTTGGCGGGGTCGGTGACGAACGGGCTGGCGAACTTCACGTCCTCCGCCCAGCCGTACAGCGTCCGCGCGGACGTCGCCGTGCGGCGGACCGCCCAGTCCAGGCCGCCCTGGCCGTTGAGCCAGTTCAGCTGCTCACCCAGGAGGAACAGGGTGGCGAGCGCCGGGGTGTTGTACGTCTGGTTCTTGCGCGAGTTGTCGATCGCCGTCGGCAGCGAGAAGAACTCCGGGATGTGACGGCCGGACGCGTGGATCCGCTCCGCGCGCTCGATCGCGGCCGGGGAGAAGACGGCGATCCACAGGCCACCGTCCGCCGCGAAGGACTTCTGCGGGGCGAAGTAGTACACGTCGGTCTCGGCGATGTCGACCGGCAGGCCACCGGCGCCGGAGGTGGCGTCGACCAGCACCAGCGCGCCCTCGTCCGCGCCCGCGACCCGCTTGATCGGCATGGCGACACCGGTCGAGGTCTCGTTGTGGGTGAACGCGTACGCGTCGACGCCCGCCGCCGCGACCGGCTCCGGGTGCGTACCGGGGTCGGACGCGATGACGTCCGGGTCGGCCAGCCACGGCGCCAGCTTCGCGGCCTTCGCGAACTTCGAGCTGAACTCACCGAAGTTCAGGTGCTGCGACTTGGTCTCGATCAGGCCGTGCGTCGCGACGTCCCAGAACGCCGTGGAACCGCCGTTGCCGAGGATCACCTCGTAGCCGTCGGGCAGCTGGAACAGCTCGCGGATGCCGTCACGCACCCGGCCGACCAGGTTCTTGACCGGGGCCTGGCGGTGGGAGGTGCCCAGCAGGGAGGCACCGGTGGCGGCGAGGGCGTCCAGCGCCTCGACTCGCACCTTGGAGGGGCCAGCGCCGAATCGACCATCGGCGGGCTTGATGTCAGCGGGAATCTGGATGTCGGCCACGATCCGGAGCGTATCGGGTGGGCGAAACCGGGCGGAAACATGTCCGTCGGATGAGACGGGTTTGGCGAGTCGTGGACGCCCGGTTCCGGCCCCGACTCCGGACCGACTCCGGACCGACTCCGGACCGACTCCGGACCGAATCCGGCCTGCGTCCAGCCTCACCAGGCCGTCAGGCCAGTCCCTCGTCCGAGGCCCCGGAATCCTTCTCCTCCACCGGTTCCTCCGCCGGCGCCCGGCTCGCCAGCCGCTCGTACCGCTGCCGTGCCGCCTGCGGGGTCCCCAGCCCCAGCCCGAACGCGATCTCCTGCCAGGTCATCCCCCGCCCCCGCGCCATCTGGAGGAGCCCGGTCTCCAGCTCGTCCATCTCACCGCGCACCAGCGGTACGAGGCTCAGCGCGGCGGTGATGTCCGCCTGGTCCACCTCCGGCTCGCCGTCCTCCCGCAGGGCCGCGCCGCTGAGCAGGAACGACACGAGCCTGACGGCTTCGTGCGGCCCCAGGAACGAGGGGTGCGCCTGGCGGCTCCGCTGCGCGTCGCTCGCCGCGTGGCGCTCCGCGATCCGGATCAAGGACGCGTAGACCCGCCGCGCCCGCGCCTGCTCGGGCTGCGGAGGGGTGAAGGGGGTGGGGGCGGGGGTGGGGGTGGCGTGCTGCTGCGGAGGTTTCGGCATACGGTCAGGATGAGCGATACACGATGTGATGTCAATGTGTTGTTTTGAACGAGTCGTTCAATTCCGATGCCGCCTGCCCGCCTCCCCTGGCTCGTATTAGTACGACAATTCCCACCCGCCTGTGGACAACTCGCCGTCACTGTCCGTGAACACGTGCATCCTGGACCCATGACGGATCGCACCGATCGCACCGATCGCACCGACCGCGCTGATCACACCGATCAGACGGATCTCGAAGCGGAACTGCGCCGCGCAGTGCGCGGTGACGTCGGTTTCGATGTCACCTCCCGCGCGCTGGTCACCATGGACGCCTCCAACTACCGGCGGGTCCCGCTGGGGGTGGTCGCGCCCAGAGACGCCGATGACGTGGCGGCCGTGCTGGCGGTGTGCCGCGCGCGTGGGGTGCCCATCGTGCCGCGCGGGGGCGGGACCTCCATCGCCGGGCAGGCGACCGGCACCGGCGTCGTCCTGGACTTCACGCGGCACATGAACCGGCTGATCTCCCTGGACGCCGAGACACGTACCGCCGTCGTACAGCCGGGGCTCGTCCTGGACCGGCTCCAGGAGGCCGCCGCCCCGCACGGACTGCGCTTCGGACCCGACCCGGCCACCCACAGCCGCTGCACCCTCGGCGGCATGATCGGGAACAACTCGTGCGGTTCCCACTCCGTCGCCTGGGGCACCACCGCCGACAGCGTCCGCGAACTCTCCGTGCTCACCGCGCGGGGCGAGCCACTGCGGCTGGGGCAGGAGTGGGCCGGTGCGCCGGACGGGCTCCGGGAGCTGGTCGACGACCAGTCGGCGCGGCTGCGCACCGGGTTCCCCGACCTCCCCCGCCGTATCTCCGGCTACGCGCTGGACGCGCTGCTGCCCGAGCACCACGCCGATGTCGCCCGTTCTTTCTGTGGCTCGGAAGGCACCCTCGGCGTGCTCACCGAAGCGGTCGTACGGCTGGTGGAGGCACCCCGGGCACGGGCACTGGCGGTGCTGGGGTACGCCGACGAGGGCGCCGCCGCCGAAGCCGCCGCCGGGCTGCTGCCGTACGGGCCGCTGACCGTGGAGGGCATGGCCATCGACCTGGTGCCCGACCCGGCGGGGCTGCCGCGCGGCGCGGCCTGGCTGTTCGTGGAGACGGGCGGCGAGACTCCGGCCGAGGCGCGGGCGCACGCCGACGCCGTCGTCCGCGCGGCCGACGTGCTCGACGCCCGCGTGGTCACCGACCCCGCCGGGCAGCGCGCGCTGTGGCGGATCCGCGAGGACGCCGCCGGTACGGCGACCCGGATGCCGGACGGCAGCGAGGCATGGCCCGGCTGGGAGGACTGCGCCGTACCGCCCGCCCGCCTCGGCGCCTACCTGCGCGACTTCCGGGCCCTGCTGACCACCCACGGCCTGCGCGGCACCCCGTACGGGCACTTCGGTGACGGCTGCATCCATGTCCGGATCGACTTCGACCTGCTCACCGACGCGGGCGTGGCCCGCTTCCGGCGCTTCTCCGAGGAGCTGGCCCACCTGGTCGTCGCCCACGGCGGCTCGCTCTCCGGGGAACACGGCGACGGGCTCGCCCGTTCTGAACTCCTCCCCACGATGTACGGGCCGGACATGGTCGCCCTCTTCGAGCGGGCCAAGGCCGTCTGGGACCCCGACGACCTCCTCAACCCCGGAATGCTGGTCCGCCCCGCCCCCCTCGACGCCGACCTGCGCTTCGCCGTATTGCCCCGCGAGCCCGTCGACGTGGCCTTCGGCTACCCCGCCGACGGCGGTGACTTCTCGGCCGCCGTCCGCCGCTGCGTCGGCGTCGCCACATGCCGTACGACCACCGCGTCCGGGCCCGCCGTCATGTGCCCGTCCTTCCGCGCGACCGGCGACGAAACCCACTCCACCCGGGGACGCGCCCGGCTGCTGCACGAGATGCTCGCCGGGGAGCTGGTGACCGACGGCTGGCGGTCCACGGAGGTACGGGACGCGCTGGATCTGTGCCTGTCCTGCAAGGGCTGCCGCTCCGACTGCCCGGTCGGTGTCGACATGGCCACCTACAAGGCGGAGTTCCTCCACCACCACTACGCCGGGCGCCGCCGACCCGCCGCGCACTACAGCCTCGGACGGCTGCCGCTCTGGCTGCGCTGGGTGTCCCGGACCCGCACGGCCTGGCTGGTCAACGCCCTGGCCGCCGTGCAGCCCCTGGCCCGGCTCGGCAAGCGGCTCGCCGGTGTCGACCGTGAGCGGGGGATTCCCCGGCTGGCCGGGCAGACCTTCAGCCGGTGGTGGGAGCGACGCCGGGGCACCACGACCGCCCCGCCGGACGGCGAACTGGTCATCCTCTGGCCGGACACCTTCACCGAGCACCTCGCCCCGTCCGTCGGACAGTCCGCCGTCCGGGTCCTGGAGGCCGCCGGGCTGCGCGTCGCGCTCCCCCCGACCGTCCACTTCACCCGCCCCCCGATCGGCGACGGCATCACGGTCGCTCTCGACCCCAGGTCCCTGCTGCGCGGCCGGGGCCGGGTCTGCTGCGGCCTCACCTATGTCTCCACGGGCCAGCTCGACCGCGCCCGCGCGGTGCTCCGTCGCACCCTCGACCTCATGGAACCCGTCCTGGAGACCACCGCTCCCGTGGTCGTCCTGGAGCCCAGTTGCGCCGCCGCACTGCGCACCGACCTCCCCGAGCTGCTGCCCGACGACCCCAGGGCCGCCCGTCTCGCCGCCCGCGTCCTGACCTTCGCCCAGGCCCTGGAGCGCCACGCCCCGCACTGGACACCGCCCCGGCTCGACCGCCCGGCCGTCGGACAGACCCACTGCCACCAGCACGCGGTCCTCGGCGACACCGCCGAACGACGGCTGCGCACGGCGGCCGGCCTGACCGGCGAACTCTCCGGCGGCTGCTGCGGCCTCGCCGGAAACTTCGGCTTCGAACGCGGCCACGCCGACGTCTCCCGGGCCTGCGCGGAGGAACAACTCCTCCCGTCCCTGGCATCGGCCCCCGCCGACGCGGTGCTCCTGGCGGACGGCTACTCCTGCCGGACACAGCTGGAGCAGCTTGCGGGGGCGCGGGGGAGACATCTGGCGGAGGTGCTGGCCGAGTCACTGCCGCCGGAGGTGCCGCCGGAGATGCGGCCGCCAGGTTCGTGACCGGGCCCCGGCCGAGGGTGCCCGACCAGGCCCCGCCGGGGTGACGGACGTGACAGAAAGGTCAGTGGCGTGAGCGGTTCACACCCCTGACGGAGTCCACTACTCTGGACTGATAGGTACATGGTAATGAACGGCAATCATCCGCACCGAGCCCCCTGGAACGCCCTGTGACCACCCCCGACGCAGCCACCTCGCCGTCGCCCGCGCCGACCCGGGCCCCCGCCACCACCCCCTCCGGTGGCTCCCCGCACCGGCGCGGGTCGCTCGGGCCCGTCGGGCTGGTGCTGGCGGGCGGGGTGTCGGTGCAGTTCGGCGGGGCACTGGCGGTGACCCTGATGCCCCGGGCCGGTGCCCTCGGCATCGTCACCCTGCGGCTGGCGGTGGCGGCGCTCGTGCTGCTGATCATCTGCCGGCCCAAGCTGCGCGGACACTCCCGTACCGACTGGGGCACGGTCGTGGTCTTCGGCATCACCATGGCCGCGATGAACGGCCTCTTCTACCAGGCCGTGCACCGTATCCCGCTGGGCCCTGCCGTCACCCTCGAAGTGCTCGGTCCGCTGGCCCTCTCCGTCATAGCCTCCCGCCGGGCGATCAATTTCGTCTGGGCGGGCCTCGCCCTGGCCGGTGTCTTCCTGCTCGGCGGCGGCGGTTTCGACACCCTCGACCCGGTCGGCGCGGCCTTCGCCCTGTCGGCGGGCGCGATGTGGGCGGCGTACATCGTCTTCAGCGCTAGAACCGGCCGCCGCTTCCCGCAGGCGGACGGACTCGCGCTGGCCATGGCGGTGGCGGCGGTGCTCTTCCTGCCCCTGGGCATCGCCGAGTCCGGTACGAAGCTGCTGGACCCGGAGATCCTCGCCCTGGGCGCGGCGGTCGCCGTCCTCTCCTCGGTGCTCCCCTACACCCTCGAACTCCTCGCCCTGCGCCGCCTGCCCGCCCCCACCTTCGCCATCCTGATGAGCCTTGAACCGGCCATCGCCGCCACCGCCGGTTTCCTCATCCTCGACCAGGCCCTGACCACCATGCAGGCCGCCGCCATCGCCCTGGTCATCGCGGCGAGCATGGGCGCGGTGAGAACGCAGACCCGCCGGATGAACCCGATCGGCCCCAAGGGGCGGCGGGGGAAGTCGCGGGTGTCCCCGGAGCGGTAGCGGCAGCAGGGGTGGCAGCAAGAGTGGCTGTCAGCGGGCCGCTGTAGCGCGGCCACAGCGGCAGGGTGACCACCCTCCGCCATTCAATGCAAGCACGCTTGCTTGTTTCTCCCCCCGCTGCCATGCTCTCCACGCACCGCACCGCACCGCACCGCACCGCACCGCCCCACACACCGTCGTGTTCCGAGGGGAGCGCAGCCGTGTTTGATTCGACGCCCGTCTTCGATGATCTGCGCGAGGAAAGCGCGGAGGTCGACGCGATCGTGGCCGCGCTGGGACCGCGGGAGTGGGCCTCGCCCACACCGGCGCCGGGGTGGAGTGTGGCGCATCAGGTAGCCCACCTTGCGTGGACGGACCGGTCGGCCCTGCTGGCGTTGACCGATGAGGCCGGCTTCCAAGCATGCGTCGAGAAGGCGCTGGCCTCGCCGGAGACCTTTGTGGACGACGGGGCCAGGGAGGGTGCCGGGGTGCCGCCCGCCGAGTTGCTGGCGCACTGGCGTGCGGGGCGGGCGGCGCTCGATGCGGCTCTGCGGGGTGCGCGGCCGGGCGCGCGGTTTCCCTGGTATGGGCCGCCCATGTCCGCCGCTTCCCTCGCGACCGCCCGGATCATGGAGACCTGGGCGCACGGGCTGGACATCGCCGATGTGGTGGGTGTGGTGCGGCCACCCTCCAAACGGCTGCGGCATGTGGCACGGATCGGGGTCCGGGCGCGTGACTATGCCTTCGGGGTGCGTGGACTGACTCCGCCCGCCGAGGAGTTCCGGGTGGAACTGGTCGGTCCGGGTGGGGAGTTGTGGGAGTACGGGCCCGAGGGGGCCGGGCAGCGGGTCACCGGACCGGCGCTCGACTTCTGTCTGCTCGTCACCCGGCGTGCCCATCGCGACGACCTCGCCCTCCGGGCCGACGGCCCCGACGCGGACCGCTGGCTGGACATCGCCCAGGCGTTCGCGGGCCCGCCCGGCGCCGGACGCCCACCGAAAGGGGACGCGCAGTGAACGCCTCGACCCCCGTGGCCCCGGAGGGGGAGCCGTTCCGTATCGGCAACGCCTCCGGCTTCTACGGCGACCGTTTCGACGCCCTGCGCGAGATGCTCACCGGCGGTGAGCTGGACGTGCTGACCGGCGACTATCTCGCCGAGCTGACCATGCTGATCCTCGGCCGGGACCGGCTGAAGGACCCGGGGGCGGGATACGCCCGTACGTTCCTGCGGCAGCTGGAGGACACCCTCGGGCTCGCCCAGGAGCGGGGCGTGCGGATCGTGACCAACGCGGGCGGGCTGAATCCGGCGGGGCTCGCGGACGCCGTGCGCAAGCTGGCGGACCGGCTCGGCATCCCCGCGCGCGTGGCGCATGTCGAGGGCGACGACCTCACCGCCGCCCACCCGGGCACCCTCGCCGCGCACGCCTATCTCGGAGGTTTCGGGATCGCGGCCTGTCTGCGCGCGGGCGCCGATGTCGTGGTCACCGGGCGGGTGACGGACGCGGCGCTGGTCACCGGACCGGCCGCCGCGCACTTCGGGTGGCGGGCGGACGAGTACGACCGGCTGGCGGGAGCCGTCGTCGCCGGGCATGTGCTGGAGTGCGGGACACAGGCGACCGGCGGCAACTACGCGTTCTTCAACGACGACGGGGACAGGGACGTCCGCCGTCCCGGCTTTCCGCTCGCCGAGATCCACGCCGACGGCACCAGCGTCATCACCAAACACCCCGGCACCGGCGGGTTCGTCGACGTCGGGACCGTCACCGCGCAACTGCTGTACGAGACGGGCGGCGCCCGGTACGCGGGGCCGGACGTCACCGCGCGGCTGGACACCGTACGGCTCGCCCAGGACGGGCCCGACCGGGTGCGGATCGAGGGCGTCCGGGGCGAGGCACCGCCCCCCACCCTCAAGGTCGGGCTCAACCGCCTCGGCGGCTTCCGCAACGAGGTCGTCTTCGTGCTCACCGGCCTGGACATCGAGGCCAAGGCGGCGCTGGTGCGCGGGCAGTTGGAGGACGCGCTGGCCAAGTCCCGCCCCGCCGAGGTCCGCTGGGAGCTGTCCCGCACCGACCGGCCCGACGCCGGTACGGAGGAGACGGCGAGCGCGTTGCTGCGGCTGGTCGTGCGGGACGCGGACGAGCGCAAGGTCGGGCGGGCGCTGAGTGGGGCCGCCGTGGAGCTGGCGTTGGGCAGTTACCCCGGGTTCCATGTGCTCGCGCCACCTGGAAAGGGCTCGCCCTATGGGGTCTTCGAGGACACCTACATCCCCCAGGGTGAGGTCGACCATGTGGCTGTCCTCCCCGACGGACGCCGGGTGAAGGTCGCTCCGGCCGCCGAGACCCTCGTAATCGAAGGGTTGGGAGGATGGGGAGTACCCGAAGTCCCTGAAGTCCCCGAAGCACGCCAAGTCCCCGAGGTCCCCGAAGCCCTCGAAGGCGTCCCGGGACCAACCCTCCCCCCACCCCCGCCCACCCCCGGCCCCACCCGCCGCGCCCCCCTCGGGCTGGTCGCCGGGGCGCGGAGCGGGGACAAGGGGGGCAACGCCAATGTCGGGGTGTGGGCGCGGTCGGAGGACGCGTGGCGGTGGCTGGCGTACGAGCTGACCGTCGAGCGGTTCCGGGAACTGCTGCCCGAGACCCGGGACCTGCCGGTCACCCGGCACCCGCTGCCCCATCTCCGCGCGCTGAACTTCGTGGTCGAGGGCATCCTCGGCGAAGGCGTCGCCGCGCAGGCCCGTTTCGATCCGCAGGCCAAGGCGCTCGGCGAGTGGCTGCGCTCCCGCCACCTGGACATCCCGGAGGCGCTGCTGTGATCGCCCTGCCGCCACAGCCCCCACCATCCCCCACCGCCGCCCAGACCCATCCTCACCCCGGCTCGCACCCCCACCTCGCGCCGCCCCGGAGGCCCCGGTGACCATCCTCGAATCCACCCTCGACCCCACCACCCCCGACCACCGCTCCCACCGCGACGCCATGCTCGCGAAACTCGCCGAGCTGGACGGCGAGCATGCGAAGGCGCTGGCGGGCGGCGGCGAGAAATACGTCCAGCGGCACCGCAAGCGCGGCAAGCTGCTCGCCCGGGAGCGCATCGAGCTGCTGCTGGACCCGGACACCCCCTTCCTGGAGCTGTCCCCGCTGGCGGCCTGGGGGAGTGACTACGCGGTCGGCGCCTCCCTGGTCACCGGGATCGGCGTGGTGGAGGGCGTGGAGTGCCTGATCACCGCCAACGATCCGACCGTGCGCGGCGGTGCCAGCAACCCGTGGAGCCTGAAGAAGGCGCTGCGGGCCAACGACATCGCGCTGGCCAACCGGCTGCCCTGCATCAGCCTGGTGGAGTCCGGCGGCGCCGACCTGCCCTCGCAGAAGGAGATCTTCATCCCCGGCGGAGCCGTCTTCCGGGACCTGACCCGGCTGTCCGCCGCCGGAATCCCCACGATCGCCGTCGTCTTCGGGAACTCGACGGCCGGGGGCGCCTACATCCCCGGCATGTCCGACCACGTGATCATGGTCAAGGAGCGCGCGAAGGTGTTCCTGGGCGGGCCGCCGCTCGTGAAGATGGCGACCGGCGAGGAGAGCGACGACGAGTCGCTGGGCGGCGCCGAGATGCACGCCCGCACCTCCGGCCTCGCCGACCACTTCGCCGTCGACGAGCCGGACGCCCTGCGCCAGGCCCGCCGGGTCGTCGCCCGCCTCAACCACCGCAAGGCGTACGAGGATCCGGGGCCCGCCGAGCCGCCGAAGTACGACCCGGAGGAACTGCTCGGCATCGTCCCCGGCGATCTCAAGATCCCCTTCGACCCGCGCGAGGTGATCGCCCGGATCGTGGACGCCTCCGACTTCGACGAGTTCAAGCCGCTGTACGGGACGAGTCTGGCGACCGGCTGGGCCACCCTGCACGGCTACCCCGTCGGCATCCTGGCCAACACCCAGGGCGTGATCTTCAGCGCCGAGTCGCAGAAGGCGGCCCAGTTCATCCAGCTCGCCAACCAGCGGGACATCCCGCTGCTGTTCCTGCACAACACCACCGGCTACATGGTCGGCCGGGAGTACGAGCAGGGCGGCATCATCAAACACGGCGCCATGATGATCAACGCCGTCAGCAACAGCCGCGTCCCCCATCTGTCCGTCCTCATGGGGGCGTCGTACGGCGCCGGGCACTACGGCATGTGCGGCAGGGCCTACGACCCGCGCTTCCTGTTCGCCTGGCCCAGCGCCAAATCGGCCGTCATGGGTCCGCAGCAGCTCGCCGGGGTGCTGTCGATCGTCGCCCGCCAGTCGGCCGCCGCCAAGGGACAGCCGTACGACGAGGACGCCGACACCGCCCTGCGCGCGATGGTCGAGGGGCAGATCGAGTCCGAGTCGCTGCCGATGTTCCTGTCCGGGCGGCTCTACGACGACGGGGTCATCGACCCCCGCGACACCCGGACCGTCCTCGGCCTGTGCCTGTCCGCCGTGCACACCGCGCCCTACGAGGGCGTGCGCGGCGGCTTCGGCGTCTTCCGGATGTGAGGGACCAGCCATGATCACTTCTCTCCTTGTGGCCAACCGGGGCGAGATCGCCGTCCGGATCTTCCGCACCTGCCGTGACCTCGGTATCCGCACGGTCGCCGTGTACTCCGACGCGGACGCGGACGCGCTGCACGCGCGCGTGGCCGACGACGCCGTACGGCTGCCGGGGCTCACGCCCGCCGACACCTATCTGCGCGGCGAGCTGATCGTGAAGGCGGCCCTGGCGGCGGGCGCCGACGCCGTGCACCCCGGCTACGGCTTCCTGTCCGAGAACGCCGGCTTCGCGCGCGAGGTACGGGACGCCGGGCTGGTGTGGATCGGGCCGCCGCCCGACGCCATCGAGGCCATGGCGTCCAAGACCCGCGCCAAGGAGCTGATGGGGCTCGCCCCGCCGGGCGAGGTCACCGAGGCCGATCTCCCGGTGCTGGTGAAGGCCGCCGCCGGGGGAGGGGGGCGCGGCATGCGGATCGTACGGCGCCTGGAAGAGCTGCCCGGCGCGCTGGAGGGCGCCCGCGCGGAGGCCGCGAGCGCGTTCGGCGACGGAGAGGTGTTCGTCGAGCCGTACGTCGAGCACGGCCGCCATGTCGAGGTGCAGATCCTCGCCGACACCCACGGCACGGTCTGGGCGCTCGGCACCCGCGACTGCTCCCTCCAGCGCCGCCACCAGAAGGTCATCGAGGAGGCCCCCGCGCCCGGCCTCGCGCCCGCCCTCACCGACGAGCTGTACGTGCTGGCCGAGCGCGCCGCGCGCCGCGTGGCGTACGTCGGCGCGGGGACCGTCGAGTTCCTCGTCGCCGGCGGCGAGGCGCACTTCCTGGAGATGAACACCCGCCTCCAGGTCGAACACCCCGTCACGGAGGCCGTGTTCGGCATCGACCTGGTGGCCGAGCAGCTCCGTATCGCCGAGGGCCACGCCCTGCCGGAGCAGCCGCCCCGCGCGCGGGGCCACGCCGTCGAGGCCCGGCTGTATGCCGAGGACCCGGCCCACGACTGGACCCCGCAGACCGGCACCCTGCACCGCCTGACCGCACCGGAGGGCGTCCGTCTGGACACCGGCTACACCGACGGCGACACCATCGGCGTCCACTACGACCCCCTGCTCGCCAAGGTGATCGCCCACGCCCCCACCCGCGCGGAGGCCCTCCGCAAGCTGGCGGGAGCCCTGGACCGTACGGAGATCCACGGCCCCCTCACCAACCGCGATCTCCTCGTCCGCTCCCTGCGCCACGAAGAGTTCACGGCGGCCCGCATGGACACCGGCTTCTACGACCGCCACCTCACCGCCCTCACCACCCCCACCCCCGACCCCTACGCCCCCCTCGCCGCCGCCCTCGCCGACGCCCACGGCCGCTCCCGCTTCGGCGGCTGGCGCAATCTCCCCTCCCAGCCCCAGACCAAGCGCTACCGCCTGTCCGGCGAGGAACACGAGGCCACCTACCGCCACACCCGCGCGGGCACCCTGGAGGCCGACGGGGTACGCGTCCTGCACGCCGACGCGCGGCAGGTCGTACTGGAAGCGGCGGGCGTACGCAGGACGTTCGAGATCACGCGCTACGCCGACCGGACCTACGTCAACCACACCCCCCTGACCCCCGTCCCCCGCTTCCCCGACCCCACCACCCAGCACGCCCCCGGCTCCCTCCTGGCCCCCATGCCGGGCACAGTGATCCGCATCGCCGAGGGCCTGAGCGAGGGAACCCAGGTAAAGGCAGGGGAGCCCCTCCTCTGGCTGGAGGCGATGAAGATGGAACACCGCATCACAGCCCCGGTGGCAGGAACCCTGACCGCCCTCCACGTGACCACGGGACAGCAGGTGCAGGTCGACACACTGCTGGCGGTAGTACGACCGACTTAGGGGCGCGGGACTGTATCGATATGCGGCTCCGCCGCGTGCGCGCGACCAGCCACCCACAACCCGCACCCCGAAGGAGCGAGATGCCCCCCACCGAATCCGAAGAACACCAGACCCTACGAACCGCAGTCGCCACCCTCGGCAAGACCCACGGCCCCACCTACGACCGAGCCACCCTCTGGGCAGAAGCGGGCAAACTGGGCTACCTGGGCGTCAATCTTCCGGAGGAACACGGCGGCGGCGGAGCCGGTATCACCGAACTCTCGATCGTCCTCGAAGAGCTGGGTGCGGCCGGAGCCCCCCTCCTCATGCTGGTCGTCTCCCCGGCGATCTGCGGCACCGTCATATCCCGCTTCGGCACCGAGACCCAGAAACGCCACTGGCTCCCGGCCCTGGCCGACGGCACGAAGACGATGGCGTTCGCCATCACCGAACCCGACGCGGGCTCCAACTCCCACCGCATCACCACCACCGCCCGCCGCGACGGCGACACCTGGCTGCTGACCGGCCGGAAGGTCTTCATCTCCGGCGTGGACATCGCCGACGCCGTCCTGATCGTCGGCCGCGCGGAGGACTCCCGCACGGGACGCCTCAAGCCCTGTCTGTTCATCGTCCCGACCGACGCGCAGGGCCTCACCCGGCACTCCATCGACATGGAACTCCAGGCGGCGGAGAAGCAGTTCGAGCTGGTCCTGGACGATGTACGGCTGCCCGCCGACGCGCTCGTCGGCGACGAGGACGCCGGGCTGCTCCAGCTGTTCGCCGGGCTGAACCCCGAGCGGATCATGACGGCGGCGTTCGCGATCGGCATGGGCCGCTACGCGCTGTCCCGGGCCATCGAGTACGCCCGTGAGCGGACCGTCTGGAACGCGCCCATCGGCGCCCACCAGGCCATCGCCCACCCCCTCGCGCAGGCCCACATAGAGCTGGAACTGGCCCGTCTGATGACGCAGAAGGCGGCGGCGCTGTACGACGCGGGCGACGACGCGGGCGCGGGCGAGGCGGCGAACATGGCGAAGTACGCGGCCGGTGAGGCGTGTGTGAGAGCCGTCGACCAGGCCGTGCACACCCTCGGCGGCAACGGCCTGACCCGCGAGTTCGGGCTCGCCAAGCTGATCACGGCCGCCCGCGTGGCCCGGATCGCGCCGGTCAGCCGGGAGATGATCCTCAACTACGTCTCCCACCAGAGCCTGGGCCTGCCCAAGTCGTACTGAACGGGTACGGGGTGGCCGAACCAGTACGAGATACCTGAACCGGTACCCGGTACCCGGTACCCGCTACCCGGCACGGGACAGAGGAGAACCCGATGGTGTCGTTCCGCAGTCAATACGCCGACGTCCCGCCCATGAACCTGCCCATCCACGACGCCGTGCTGGGCGGCGCCGCCGCGTTCGGCGACGCCCCCGCCCTGATCGACGGCACCGACGGCACCACCCTCAGCTACGCGCAGCTGGACCGCTTCCACCGCCGGGTCGCCGCCGGTCTGGCCCAGGCCGGGGTGCGCAAGGGCGATGTGCTCGCCCTGCACAGCCCGAACACCATCGCCTTCCCGACCGCGTTCTACGCCGCCACGCGCGCGGGCGCGTCCGTGACCACCGTGCATCCGCTCGCCACGCCCGAGGAGTTCGCGGGGCAGCTCGCGGACTGCGCGGCCCGCTGGATCGTCACGGTGTCCCCGCTGCTGGACGTGGCCCGCCGCGCGGCCGGTCTCGCCGGGGGCGTCCGGGAGATCTTCGTCTGCGACAGCGCGCCCGGCCACCGCTCGCTGACCGATCTGCCGGCCTCCACCGCGCCCGAGCCGTCCGTCGCCCTCGACCCGGCCGAGGACGTGGCCGTCCTGCCGTACTCCTCGGGCACCACCGGCACCCCGAAGGGCGTGATGCTCACCCACCGGCAGATCGCCACCAACCTCGCCCAGCTCACCACCCAGGTGATCCCGTCCGCCCCGGGCGACCGCATCCTGGCCGTGCTGCCCTTCTTCCACATCTACGGCCTCACCGCGCTCATGAACGCCCCCCTGCGCCAAGGCGCCACGGTCGTCGTGCTGCCCCGCTTCGACCTGGAGACCTTCCTCGCGGCCATCCAGAACCACCGCATCACCGGCCTGTACGTCGCCCCGCCGATCGTCCTCGCCCTCGCCAAGCACCCGAGGGTCGCCGACTACGACCTGTCCTCCCTGCGGTACGTCATCAGCGCCGCCGCCCCCCTGGACGCGCGCCTCGCCGCCGCCTGCGCGCACCGGCTGAACCTGCCGCCGGTCGGCCAGGCGTACGGCATGACGGAACTCTCCCCGGGCACCCATGTCGTCCCCCTGGACGCCATGCACGAGGCCCCGCCCGGCACCGTCGGCAAGCTGATCCCCAACACCGAGATGCGGATCATCTCCCTGGACGACCCGGATGACCCGGACGATCCCGACGGCCCCGGCAATCCGCACGGCCCCGCCAGGGACCTCGGCCCGGGCCAGTCCGGCGAGATCCTCTTCCGGGGCCCGCAGGTGATGAAGGGCTACCTGGGCCGCCCCGACGCCACCGCCGCGATGATCGACCCCGACGGCTGGCTGCACACCGGGGACGTCGGTCATGTCGACGAGGACGGCTGGCTGTACGTCGTCGACCGGGTCAAGGAACTCATCAAGTACAAGGGCTTCCAGGTGGCCCCCGCCGAACTGGAGGCACTGCTCCTCACCCACCCCGGCATCGCGGACGCGGCCGTCATCGGCGCCCCCGACGAGAACGGCAACGAGGTCCCGCACGCGTACGTGGTGCGCCAGCCGTCCGCCGACGGCCTCTCCGAGGGCGAGGTGATGATGTACGTCGCCGAACGCGTCGCGCCCTACAAGCGGGTGCGCGGCGTGACCTTCACCGCCGGGGTGCCCCGCGCCGCCTCCGGCAAGATCCTCCGCCGTGAACTGAGGGAACGCCGATGACCCTGATCGCCCGTACCCGCGCCCAGGGCGTGGCCACGCTCGCCCTGGACTCGCCGGGCAACCGCAACGCCCTGTCGGCGGCCCTGGTCGGCGAACTCACCGGCGCGCTCGCCGAGTGCGGCCGGGACGACGGTGTCCGCGCGGTGGTCCTCACCCACACCGGCACCACCTTCAGCGCGGGCGCCGACCTGCGCGACCCGCCCGCGCCCACCGCCCTGGTCGCCCTGCTGCGGGCGCTGGTCGACCTGCCGAAGCCGGTCGTCGCCCGGGTCACCGGGCATGTCCGCGCGGGCGGCCTCGGACTCCTCGCCGCCTGTGATCTCGCCGCCGCCTCGGACACCGCGACGTTCGCTTTCACCGAGGTGCGGATCGGGGTCGCCCCCGCCGTGATCTCGCTCCCCCTCCTCCCGCGCACCGACCCGCGCGCCCTGGCCCGCTACTACCTCACCGGCGAGCGTTTCGACGCCGCCGAGGCGGCCCGTATCGGGCTGGTGACGGCGTACGGGACGGACGTGGACGCCGTACTCGATCCGGTCCTGGACGGGCTGCGGCGCTCGGAGCCACAGGCTCTGGCGGAGACCAAACGGCTGCTCACGGCTAGGGTGCAGGAAGCTTTCGACCGGGACGCGGACACCCTGACCGCGCTCTCGGCCCGGCTGTTCGCCTCCCCGCAGGCCCGCGAGGGGATGACGGCCTTCCTGGAACGACGGGATCCGTCATGGGTGCTGTGAGAACACACGACACGGGGTCGGTACGGAGGTGAGCGGCATGGGTGGCAGAGAAGACAGCGGCGGCGGTGCCGGTGGCGGTACGGGCACCGTCGACCGGGTGCCCAAGCAGGACCGCAGCCGGGCGACCCGGCAACGGCTCCTTGAGGCGGCCGTCTCCTGTCTCGCCGAGCACGGCTGGGCGGGCTCCACGGTCTCCGTCGTCGCGGAGCGGGCCGGTGTCTCGCGCGGCGCGGCCCAGCACCACTTCCCGACCCGCGAGGACCTGTTCACGGCGGCCGTCGAGTACGTCGCCGAGGAACGCTCGGGCGCCCTGCGCGCCCTGTTCCCCCAGGGGGCGGCCGGGGACCGCCGCGCGGTCGTCGCCGCGCTGGTCGACCTCTACACCGGCCCGCTCTTCCGCGCCGCCCTCCATCTGTGGGTCGCGGCCTCCGACGAGGAGCAGCTACGGGCCCGGGTGACCGAACTGGAGGCCCGCGTGGGCCGCGAGACCCACCGCATAGCCGTCGATCTCCTCGCCGCCGACGAGACCCGCCCCGGCGTCCGCGAGACCGTCCAGGGCCTGCTCGACATGGCCCGTGGCCTGGGCCTCGCCAACCTCCTCACGGACGACGGACCGCGCCGGGAGCGGGTGGTGGCGCAGTGGGGGGAGATCGTGCAGCGGGAACTGGGGCGGCACCGCTGACGCGGGCGGTCTTGAGTACACCGGTCACGGGTTACGGATCCAGTTGCATGTCCACTCCGACATCCATGAGCTGGGGGTGCGGGTGGACGTCCTGACGGACAAACCCCCGAGGGAACGCGTGCGGGCCGAGTTGTCGCAGCTCTACGCGGTGTGCGGGCTCGGGGCGCCCAGCCAGCTGCCGATGACCGCCTATGGCCCGCGCCTGGTGGCGGTCAGGGTGCGGCAGTCCGCCCGGGTCCTGGAGCAGGTGCTGCCCTTGCAGCTGGGCGACGACCGGGACGCGCTCCTGCGCAAGGCGGCGGCCCGCGGCGGCTGAGCCCGGCCGGCCCGCCCGCTCAGGGCGCCAGCCGCTCCACCCGCCAGTTCCCGTCGGGCCGGGACACGTACCGCAGCCGGTCGTGCAGCCGGTTCTCGCGGCCCTGCCAGAACTCCACCGACTCGGGCGTCACCCGGAACCCGCCCCAGTGCGGCGGCACCGGGACCTGCTCGCCCTCGGGATAGCGGGCGGCCAGCTCGGCGTAGGACGTGTCGAGTTCGGCGCGGCCGGCGATCGGCGAGGACTGGGCGCTGGCCCAGGCGCCGAGCTGGGAGCCGTGCGGCCGGGTGCGGAAGTACCCGGCGGTCTCGTCGCGGCCGGTGCGCAGGGCTGTGCCCGTGACGATGACCTGCCGGGCCATCGGATGCCAGGGGAAGAGCAGCGAGATGTACGGGTTCGCGGCGAGATCGCGGGCCTTGCGGGAGCCGTAGTTGGTGTAGAAGACGAAGCCCTCTTCGTCGAAGTGCTTCAGCAGGACCGTACGGGAGCTGGGGCGGCCCTCCGCGTCGGCCGTGGACACCACCATCGCGTTCGGCTCGAACAGCCCGGCCTCCGTCGCCGCCTGCCGGAACCAGCGCGCGAACTGCGCCACGGGGGTCGCGGCCAGCTCGCCCTCGGCGAGGCCCTCGGCCCGGTACTGCTCGCGCATCGCGGCGGGATCGAGATCAGGGTCGGTCACGCGGTCATCCTGCCCCATCGCCACCCTCGCCCGTGCGGTGTCCTTGGTCACGGAGTGGCACTCAGTGCCGCGCACTCTCCCCAAAGATGGCACTCGGGGATATCGTGCTGTTGCCGTCCGGTTGGATGACATGACCCCCGACCGCACGGGGCATCACCAAGGTGGCGCCCAGGACCGCGAGTCCCAGAGACGGACCGTGGATCCGGCGGACGCCCGCCGCCTGCGTATCAGCAGCCCCACCCGCACCTGCCCATCCGTCGTCGCTCCATCCGTCGCTCCATGCGTCTGTCATTCCCGTTCCATCCGTCCAGTTCCATCCGTCTGTCGTCCACATCTGAGGAGCCGCCTGATGTCCGACTTCGTACCCGGACTAGAAGGAGTCATCGCGTTCGAGACGGAGATCGCCGAACCGGACAAGGAGGGCGGTGCCCTCCGGTACCGCGGGGTCGACATCGAGGATCTGGTCGGCCATGTCTCGTTCGGCAATGTCTGGGGTCTGCTCGTCGACGGCGCCTTCGACCCCGGTCTGCCGCCCGCCGAGCCGTTCCCCATCCCCGTGCACTCCGGTGACATCCGTGTCGACGTACAGTCGGCGCTCGCCATGCTGGCCCCGGTCTGGGGCCTGAAACCGCTGCTGGACATCGACGCGGCGCAGGCCCGCGACGACCTCGCCCGCGCCGCCGTGATGGCCCTGTCGTACGTCGCCCAGTCGGCCCGCGGCCAGGGGCTGCCCATGGTCCCGCAGCGGGAGATCGACAAGGCGCAGTCGGTCGTCGAGCGGTTCATGATCCGCTGGCGGGGCGAGCCCGACCCGCGCCACATCGCCGCCGTGGACTCCTACTGGACCTCCGCCGCCGAGCACGGCATGAACGCGTCCACCTTCACCGCCCGCGTCATCGCCTCCACCGGCGCCGACGTGGCCGCCGCCCTCTCCGGGGCGGTGGGGGCCATGTCCGGCCCGCTGCACGGCGGCGCCCCCTCCCGGGTCCTGCACATGATCGAGGAGATCGAGCGCACCGGGGACGCAGACGCGTACGTCCGCCGGGCCCTGGACCAGGGCGAGCGCCTGATGGGCTTCGGCCACCGGGTCTACCGGGCCGAGGACCCGCGCGCCCGCGTCCTGCGCCGCACCGCCCGCGAACTGGGTGCCCCGCGCTTCGAGGTCGCGGAGGCCCTGGAGAAGGCGGCCCTGGCGGAGCTGCACAGCCGCCGACCGGACCGGATCCTGGCCACCAACGTCGAGTTCTGGGCGGCGATCGTCCTGGACTTCGCCGAGGTCCCGGCGCACATGTTCACGTCGATGTTCTCCTGCGCCCGGACGGCCGGCTGGTCCGCGCACATCCTGGAGCAGAAGCGCACCGGCCGCCTGGTCCGCCCCTCCGCCCGCTACACCGGCCCCGGCACGCGCGACCCGCGCGAGATCGACGGCTGGACGGACATCACGGGCTGAGGCCCGCGCCGGAGGATCCGGGAGGGCGCCCCGGATCCGCTGAGGCGGCCCTGAAACGCAGACGACCCGCGAGTCGGGTTCCTCCGTGGAGGAGCCGGCCGGACGTTACCGGCGACTCGCGGGTCGGGTGACTGCTGGGATTGGGCCGGCTGCACGCCTCTTTCACGTGCTGGTCCGGCACCGCACAAATGTGGTGGCGGGCCGCTAGCCCGCAATCACCTCACGCGTCCGGTTCTCATACATCTGCCGAACCACCTCCCTTCTCGTGTGCTGGCCACCTTAAGAACCCGATCGGCCGCCGATCAACTGTTTTTTGAATTCTTTGATGAGCCATGGACCACCCCTGTGGCACAGCCGCTTGATCATCTAGCGTCGGGCCCATGACACAGGAAGGGACCGGGCGATGACCCGGCGGGCGCTCCACGGCGACAAGGTCACGCACGCGCGCGTGCGGGGATTCGTGGAGAGCGAAGGCTGTGTGCTTCCTGGGGAACACGAGGAGTGGGTCGACCTGCGGTGGACAGGCGTAGCACCATGAGGGGCGGGGCACGGATTTCCGGCATACAACGATTCCCCGCAATCTTGTGGGAACCAGATGTGTGCTGCATCACGTTCGAGTTGAATGATTGCCAGTGAGCGAACCGACGCGCCGTTCGTGCGGACGCCAACGTGCAGGGGGTTCCAGATGAGTGCTTCCCGGCGTACTGGGGCTACGGACGAACTCGGCCCGGACGGCCCGGACGGACCCGGGTCCGGATCCGGGGCCGGGGCTGAGCCCGGGGCGGGGTCCGGTGGTACAGGGGGCACCCGCGGCCCGGATCTGCTCGCCGCCCTGCTGGACGGCATGGACGCGGCGCTGTGCGCGTTCGACGAGGACGGCGTGGTCACCCACTGGAACCGCGAGGCCGAGCGGATTCTCGGCTGGAGCGCGGCCGAGGCGGTGGGGCGGCACGGCTTCGCCGGCTGGGCGGTGCGCGCGGCGGACGCCGAGGAGGTCGAGAGCCGCCTGATGTCGGCCATGCACGCCCCCGGCCGGCAGGTGCACGAGTTCGCGCTGCTCACCAAGGACGGCGGCCGGGTCCTGGTGCGCACCCAGTCCGCCGCCGTGCGCGGCCCCGACGGCAAGCCCGCCGGGGTGTACTGCGCCTTCAGCGAGGTCCACGCCCAGATCGACCTGGAGCGGTCCATCGCGCTGAGCGAGGCCCTGTTCGAGGACGCGAGCTGGGGTGTCGTCCTGGTCGATGTCGACCTGCGGCCCGCCGTGGTCAACGCGCACGCCGCGCGGGCGCTCGGCAGCGGCCGTACGACCCTGCTGGGCCGTCCGCTGGGCGAGCTGCTGGGGGGCGGTGTGGAGGAGCTGGAGAGCGCCTTCACCCATGTGCTGGCCGAGGGCGCGCCGCCCGCGCCCGCCGAGATCTGGGTGACCGTCCGCACCCCCGAGGGAGAGCGCCGGCGCTGCTGGCGCAGCGGCTTCCTGCGGCTGGCCTCGCCGCTCACCGAGGAGCCGGTGCCGCTCGGGGTCGGCTGGCTGTTCCAGGACGTCACCGAGACCAAGCAGGGCGAGCAGGAAGCCGCGCTGCTGCGCTTCCGCACCAACCAGCTGCACCGCGCGGCACGCGCCGCCGCCGAGTGCGAGGACCCGGCCGAGGCGGCCACCGTCCACCTGGACTTCGCCCTCGCCGGTTTCGCCGACCACGCCCTGATCGACCGGGTCGCGGGCGGCCCCCTCGCCGACGCCACGGCCGCCGGACCCGGTTCGATCCGCCTGGTCCGGATCGCCGAGACCCCCACCGGCACGCCGGGCCCCAGCCGCTTCGGCGGCCAGGCGGGCCTGCCCGCCCGCTACGCCCCGGGCCACCCGGCCCTCCAGTGCGTCGAACGCTCGGGCTCGGTCCGCGCGGGCGCGGGCGCGGTCTCCGCCGACCAGGCCCGCACCTGGGCCCTCACCCGACAGTGGCCCGCCGACTCCGTCCACGCCCTGTGCGCGGTCCTGCGCAGCCGAGGCCGCACCCTGGGCGTCGTAACGTTCCTGCGCGGCCCCGGCCGCACCCAGTTCGAACGCACCGACAGCACCTACGCGGAGGACGTCGCCGTCCGCATAGCGACGTCCCTGGACCTTTCGGGCGCGATACGCGAGCCGGGGGGCGGGGACTCCGGGCTGAGGTGAGGGACGGCCTCCGGTGCGCTCGCCCGGCACCGCCGCGCCTTCGCGCGTACCGGCCCTGGCCGCAGGCCGTCCGGGTGGTCGTCGGCGAGCCCTCGGCCCCGCCGGATGCCCCGCCGGATGCCCCGCCGGATGCCCCGCCGGATGTCGCACCGGATGCCCTGCCGCGAAGCCCTGGCCGCGCAGGGCCCGGCACGCGCCCGCGCGCACGTCACGGCCCCGCCTTGCCGCAGGCGCTCACTCCCGGCCGCAAAAGGGTCGTACCGGGCGGCTCGGCCCACCCCCGTCACGAGCCCCTCACCCCCCTGCCTCACTGCCGGTAAAAGATCCGGTCCCCGTACTCCTCCATCACCCGCCGGTTCCACTCGTGGCCGCCGTCCACATTGCCGGAGCGCAGGAGCGGGGGCTCGATGCCGCGGTCGGCGAGGGAGCCGGCGGCGGTGGCCATGACGGCCTGGAGGAGGGCCGTGGTGACGACGGTGGACGCGGGGGCGAAGGGGGCCGGGACGGCCGCCAGGGTCAGCTCGGCGTCGCCGACCGGGATCTTCGAGTCGAGGACGATGTCGCAGTGGTCCTTGAGGTACGTACCCGAGGAGTGGCGGGACGTGGTCTGCTCGGTGTAGGCGACCGAGGTCACGCCGATCACGCGGACGCCCAGCGCGCGGGCGTTCAGCGCCATCTCGACCGGCAGAGCGTTGCGCCCGGACAGCGAGATGATCACCAGGAGGTCGCCCGAGCGCAGCGGCGAGGAGTCCAGGACGGCCGCGGCGAGGCCGTCCACCCGCTCCAGTGCCGACCCGAGTGTGGCAGGCATCACATCGACGCCGACGACCCCCGGCACCGTCAGCAGGTTCATCAGGGCGAGCCCGCCCGCGCGGTACACGATGTCCTGCGCGGCGAGCGAGGAGTGGCCGGCGCCGAACGCGAACAGCCGCCCGCCCGAGGCGACGGTGTCGGCGATGAGCGTCCCGGCGGCCGTGACCGCCTCCGCACCCTCGTCCCGCACCTGTCGCAGCAGGTCGATAGCGGCGTCGAAGTACTGGTCGGCAAGCTTGCCGTCACCCATGCAGAGCCCCTTCACTCTCGCAGTGCCTGACCCTGTGTCGCGGATCACCGTGCGGTCTGGACCAACGCCGTGTCAATACGGCGATGGCGGCGGTGCGCGTACGGTGGTGGCGGTCACGGGGTCCTCGCAACGGACCCGTTCCTTCGGCGCGGCACGGATGTCAGTGGTATGCGTCAGAATTGAGTCCAGGGCCAGCGCATGTTCCGGGGAGCCGTCGAGCCTCCGGCAGAGCTAATCGAGGGGCACGTATGTCCGGACTGATCGATACGACGGAGATGTATCTCCGCACCATCCTCGAACTGGAGGAGGAAGGTGTGGTCCCCATGCGCGCCCGGATCGCCGAGCGGCTCGACCAGAGCGGCCCGACGGTCAGCCAGACGGTGGCGCGGATGGAGCGCGACGGCCTGGTGTCCGTGGCGAGCGACCGGCACCTGGAGCTGACCGACGAGGGCCGCCGGCTGGCCACGCGCGTGATGCGCAAGCACCGGCTGGCCGAATGCCTGCTCGTGGACGTGATCGGGCTGGAGTGGGAGCAGGTCCACGCCGAGGCGTGCCGCTGGGAGCACGTGATGAGCGAGGCGGTCGAGCGCCGCGTCCTGGAGCTGCTGCGCCACCCCACCGAGTCGCCGTACGGAAACCCCATCCCGGGCCTGGAGGAGCTGGGCGAGAAGGACGGCGCCGACCCCTTCCTGGACGAGGGCATGGTCTCGCTGGCCGACCTCGACCCGGGCATGGAGGGCAAGACGGTCGTGGTCCGCCGCATCGGCGAGCCCATCCAGACGGACGCCCAGCTGATGTACACGCTGCGCCGCGCGGGTGTGCAGCCCGGCTCGGTGGTGAGCGTGACGGAATCCGCCGGCGGGGTCCTGGTCGGCAGCGGCGGCGAGGCGGCGGAGCTGGAGTCGGACGTCGCGTCACACGTCTTCGTCGCCAAGCGCTGAGCCAACGGGGCCAACGGGGTCACCGGGGCCAATGGGGCCAATGGGGCCAACGGAGGCCGCCAACTCCCCGGCGCCGGACGGCACTTGCCGCCCGGCCGAGACCCGTTTCCCATCGTTGCGTCAAATCCCGATCCGGCCGTGCGGAAGGGCAGCGCGGTGACGGTTCCCGTGACACGCTGTCGCGTGAGGCATATGACCGGCAGGGGGTGGGCGGATGTGCCGGACACACAACTGGACAGACAACCGGACACACAACCGGACATGCAACTGGACAGACAAAAGGCCCCGGCGCCGTGTGGCGCCGGGGCCTGTCCTCCCCTGTGTCGACCCGGAGCCCCGAGCTCCCAGGGTCGTCCCCGCGGACCGGTTTCCCCGAGCGGTCCGCCTCCCGCAGAAGATCTCCCCTGGGGCGCGGCGATCATTCCTGGCGGGGGGTCACTCGAACGAGGGGTGTTGCCCGCCCAACCGCCATTCTCGAATGCGCATTCGATAGTCTGCGGGTGATCTCGCCCGTGACCCCGTGACCCCGTGACCCCGTGACCTTGTGACCCCGTGACCTTGTGACCCGTGACCCCGTGACACGGAGACCCAGCGGTCCGTGACACGGTGAGACCGGACATCGGCAGGAAACAGGAAAGCGGTACTACGGCAGGCAGGACGCGGTGGACAGGTCCGCCCCCCTCGAAGGGCAGCGGGCGGGCCGAGCGGAGCTTGGGGGGTACCAGGACCAATGGTGCGGCGCATCGACGTGACCGGTACGGGCGGCGTACGCCTGGCCGCCTGGGAATTCGGTGACCCCGCGAAGCCGCGCGGGGACAGCGGGGCCATCGAGGGAGCCGATACCGGCGGTGCCGGCTCGCCCGGCGTGCTGTTACTCCATGGCCTGATGGGCCGGGCCTCGCACTGGGCCTCGACCGCCCGCTGGCTCGCCGAGCGGCACCGCGCGGTGGCCCTCGACCAGCGGGGGCACGGGCAGAGCGACAAGCCGCCACGGGCCGCGTTCACCCGGGAGGCGTACGTCGAGGACGCCGAGGCGGCGCTGGAGCAGCTCGGGCTCGCGCCGGTCGTGCTCATCGGGCACGCCATGGGGGCGCTCACCGGATGGCAGCTGGCCGCGAAACGGCCGGACCTGGTGCGCGGGCTGATCATCTGCGACATGCGGGCGTCGGCGCTGGGCGCCGCCTCGCAGCGGGAGTGGGACGACTGGTTCCGGTCCTGGCCCCTGCCGTTCGCGACGATCGCGGACGTACGGAAGTGGTTCGGCGAGGACGACCCCTGGGTGGAGCGCCCCAATCCGGCGCGCGGGGAGTTCTACGCCGAGGTCATGCACGAGTGCGCCGACGGCTGGCGGCCGGTCTTCGAGCCGGAGCAGATGCTGAAGTCCCGCGAGACCTGGGTGTACGACGCGCACTGGGACGAACTGTCGTCCGTGCGCTGCCCCGCCCTGGTCGTGCGCGGTCTGGACGGCGAACTGGGACGCGCCGAGGCGCAGGAGATGGTGCGGGTGCTGCCGCTCGGCGAGTACGCGGAGGTCTCCGACGCGGGCCACCTCGTCCACTACGACCAGCCGGCGTCCTGGCGCACAGCGATCGAGCCGTTCCTCGACCGATTGGGGTGAGCCGGGCTGACCGTCGTCGGCTTTCCGCGCGTCGTGGCCGTTCGCGCAGTTCCCCGCGCCCCTGGAAGAACGGGCGCTGCCCGCAGGTGTCTTTTGCCTTTAGGGGCGCGGGGAACTGCGCGACCAGCCCCCCCCCCCCCCCCCCCCCCCCCCCCGCGCCCCCCCCCCCCGGGGCCACGCCCGAACCCCCAGAATGAGGCCGGGGTAA
>NZ_JBHTZD010000005.1:273740-316496 GCF_042790455.1 Streptomyces sp. NPDC056734 | reverse complement strand
GCGGGCGGGGGGCCGGCGGCCCCCGCCCCCCCCCCCCCTGCCTCCGGGGGCGGGGCGGGGGTGTGTGTGGTCGTTTGGGGGGGGCGGCCCCCCCCGCGACCAGCCCCCACCCACCCGCACCCGAAGAACCGGCCCCGGCCCCCCTGTCGCACCCCCGTCACCCCTTACTGACGGCCGTCAAAATCTCCGGCAGATACCGGGCCGTCCGAGGCGCAGCCATCCGCAGCCCCACCCAAGCCACCCCCACCCCGTACACCGTCCCCACGGGCAACAGCAGCCACCCCCACACATCCCCCTCCGCGCTGACGCGGGCAAGAACCGCCAGGACAATCACCGGCGCACACAGCAGCGCCGCCGCCACCATCCCCCCGAGGATGGACACGAACGCCAGCCCACTCTGCCCAGGAGCCACGTTCTTGTAGCCCTCCTGCGGGATGGAGTACGGGTACCGGGCCGACGTCCACGCCCCGGTCGCCAGCATCGCGCCGAGCAGCGCGAAGGACAGCCCCAGCACTTCCGGCAGCCGCCCCCAGGCGTCCAGCATGGCCGTGGTCAGGACGGTGACGAACGCGGCGTACGGCAGGGTGATCACCAGCAGGGCCAGCGCCCGCCCGCGCAGCTCGACGTACGCGTCCCGCGTCGACGACACGGTCATCGCGACGATCCAGAACGCGGACGTGTCCTGCCCGAACTGGTTGTACATCTGGATGCCGAGCATCCCGGCCGCGAAGCACGCGAAGTAGATCGACCCGGTGCCCTGCAACGCGTTGAACACCGGCACGATCAGCCCGATGGCCAGCGAGGTCACCCACGCCGCCTTGGTCTTCGGATCCCGCCACACATAGCGCAGGCTGCGCTCCATCACCGTCCCGGTCCGCCCGCCCGGCAGCAGCCGCGCGAGCCCGCTCGCCGACCGGTCCCGTACGGACTTCTCGCTCGCCGCCTGGAGGGTGGAGCCGTCCGGCGAGGTCATCAGCCGGTTCAGATGCCGCGCCCAGAGCGCGACCACCGCGCCCACCGCCGCCACACCGAGCCCGAGCTGAAGCGCCGCCGTGCCGTACGCCCCCTCGCTCACCGAGTCCACCGCGCCGACCGCCGACGCGGGCGGGATCCAGCGCAGTACCTCCGCCGCCGGGTCGAGCTGCCCCAGCCCGGCGCTGCCCAGCCGCTGCACCCCGAAGTTGACGAACTGCGCCCCGACCGCGATCACCAGCCCGCTCAGCACCGCCAGATCGCGGCCCTTGCGGCTGGTCAGCAGCCGGATATTGGCGGCGGCGACGGCCCGCGCGAGCGCCACGCACACCAGCAGCCCCACCCCGATCGCGGGCACGGCGACGACGTACGCCGCCGGACCGTGCGCCACCGCGATCACCGAGCCGGTCAGCAGCAGCAGTGTGAACAGCGGCCCGATGCCCACCAGCGACGACACCAGCAGCGCCCGCACCAGCGGCCGGGTGCGCAGCGGCAGCATCACCAGCCGGGTCGGGTCCAGCGTCTCGTCCCCGCTGGGGAAGAACAGCGGCATCACCGCCCAGCCGAGGCCCAGCACGGCCACCAGCAGCACGACCACCGAGTCGGCGTGGGCGTGCCCGCGCAACGCGATCAGCCCGAGCAGCTGAAGCGCGGCGAACAGCAGCGCCACGACCGCCGACGAGATGAACGCGGCCCGCCGCCCCCCGGACTGCCGCAGCCCATTGCGCAACAGCGAGAGCTTCAGCCGTACGAAGGTGGAGGTCAGGGCCGTCACCGGGCGCCGCCGCCCAGCCAGTCCAGGTCGGAGGAGGCGTCCTTGTCGCCCGCGCCCACCAGTTCCAGGAACGCCTGCTGAAGGGTCGGGGCGTCCCCGCGCACCTCGGCCAGCGGGCCCCGCGCCCGGATCCGCCCGGCGGCCATCACCGCGACCCAGTCGCACAGCGACTCCACCAGCTCCATCACATGCGAGGAGAAGACGACGGTCGCGCCGGAGGCGGTGTACCGCTCCAGGACGCCCCGGATGGTCTGCGCGGAGACCGGGTCCACGCCCTCGAACGGCTCGTCCAGGAACAGCACCTCGGGGTTGTGCAGCAGCGCCGCGGCGAGTCCGATCTTCTTGCGCATCCCGGTCGAGTAGTCCACGACCAGTTTGTGCTGCGCGCCCGCCAGGTCGAGCACGTCCAGCAGCTGGCCGGCCCGCTTGTCGACCTCGTCCCCCGGCAGCCCGCGCAGCCGCCCCGTATAGGCGAGGAGTTCGCGGCCCGACAGGCGCTCGAAGAGCCGCAGCCCCTCCGGCAGCACCCCGATCCGGGCCTTGACCTCCACCGGATCGCGCCACACATCGTGCCCGACGATCTCGACGGACCCCTGATCGGGCCGCAGCAGCCCGGTCACCATCGACAGCGTGGTGGTCTTCCCGGCCCCATTGGGCCCCACCAGCCCGATGAACTTCCCGGCAGGTAGATCGAGATCGATCCCCCCAACGGCAATCTGGTCCCCGAACCGCTTCCAAAGACCGACAATCCGAACAGCAGAGGTCATGCCCCGCACCCTACGTGCACCCATCCGCCCCCTTTGGGGGCGCGGGGAACTGCGCGAACAACCACATCGGGCGGGAAGCCGCATATCAACATCAACAGGGCAGACGAGAGGCGACCACCCACCAGGGACAGCCGCCTCTGAAGATCAACCAGGTAGAGGAAAACGCGTTACCGATCCCGCCCACACGCATACGCCAACGCCGAGATCAACTCCTCCGCATCCGGCAGCCACCGATTGGCCGGAGTCGGGCGGCAAGCCCACTGCACGGCCCCCCGCGACCCGAACCGCGTGGGCGGCGCCGCCACGTACCCGCCCTCGCCCAGCGCCACCAGGTCCAGGGACGACGGCAGCCACCCCAGCTTGCGCACCAGATCCGGCACCTTCGCCGCGCCGCCCGGCAGCACCAGGAACCGCATCCGCCGGTCCGGCGTCAAGGTCACCGGCCCCAGCGTCAACTGCATCCGCTCCATCCGCGCCAGCGCCAGGAACCCCGCCGTCTCCGGGACGGAGAGCGCGTCGAAGGTGCGGCCGGTCGGCAGCAGGATCGACGCGGTCGGCTGTTTCTGCCACATCCGGCGGGCGACGGTCGCGCTGCCGGTCGCCTGGCCCGCCCAGTCGGGGCGCGCGGGGTGCGCACCGGGCGCATCGCACGCGAGGTCGGCGCATGAGCAGCGCTGCACCCCGTCGACGTCTTCCAGCCAGGTGCCGGGGAACACGTCCCAGTGGCGTTCCTCTGCATAGCGGACGGCGGTCTCCAGCAGTGATTCCCCACGCTGTTGCGGGATTTCTGCGGCTTTGGTGCCCGGGATCGTATCTTCCACGTTCAACACAACTACCAGGCTAATCGCGGGTTACGGCCGTTTCGCGCGCCGGGGAGGGGCATCGGTCCAGCGTCCGGGGCGCATCGGTGCACAGTTGGGGGCGCGCGGGAGGATCCGCGGCGGGACCTGGGTAGCCAGATGTGGGGTGCCATCCGCTTTTACCCCGGCAATACTCGCATGTCTCGCATTAGCGGTATGTCCACGGGGCATTGATCTTCACGGCCGGAAATTTTCGAGAGCCGGTCAGGAAATCACGTCAACCAGGTGCGCGGGCAAGCACCGTTGTCGCCAGAAAGCAGGGGGTAGGCCCATGGCCGCTAGGCCGCTCGTCGCGCGGCAGCCCAATGAACGGCTGCAAGCGCTCATCCAGGAAGCGGGCTGCTCGAACGCAGGGCTGGCCCGCAGGGTCAACATGTGCGGCGCCGAGCACGGACTCGATCTGCGCTACGACAAGACGTCCGTGGCCCGCTGGCTGCGTGGACAGCAGCCGCGGGGCCGGGCCCCGGCGATCATCGCCGAGGCACTCGGCCGCAAGCTCGGCCGTACGGTCACGATCGACGAGATCGGCATGGCCAACGGCAAGAACCTCGCCTCGGGTGTCGGTCTCCAGTTCTCGCCGACGGTACTGGGGGCCATCGAGCAGGTCTGCGAGCTGTGGCGCAGCGACGTGGGGCGCCGGGACTTCCTGTCCGGCTCCTCCGTCGCCGCCTCGGCGCTGGTCGAACCCAGCCGGGACTGGCTGATCTCCTCGCCGGACACCCAGGTCGCCCGCTCGGCGGGCCCGCGCGTGGGCCTGTCCGACGTGGCCGCCGTACGGGCCATGACGCAGGCCCTCGTAGACCTGGACCACCAGTACGGGAGCGGGCATGTGCGCCCGGTCGTCGTGCACTACCTCAACAGCGTGGTCTCCGGGCTGCTGGCCGGCTCCTACCGGGAGGCGGTCGGACGGGAACTGTTCGCCGCCGTCGCCCGGTTGACCGAACTGGCCGGGTACATGGCCGTCGACACCGGCCAGCCGGGGCTCGCCCAGCGCTACTACATCCAGGCGCTGCGGCTCGCCCAGGCCGCGGGCGACCGCGGGTACGGCGGCTATGTGCTGGCCGCGTCCATGAGCCATCTCGCCGCCCAGCTCGGAAACCCGCGCGAGATCTCCCAGTTGGCGCGCGCGGCGCAGGAAGGGGCGCGCGGGCAGGTCACCCCGCGCGCGGAGGCGATGTTCCACGCCGCCGAGGCACGCGGGCACGCTCTGCTCGGCGACGCGCGCTCCGCCCAGACCGCGTCCGGGCGGGCCGTCGACGCCCTGGAGCGGGCCGAACCGGAGGCCGGTGACGACCCGGTGTGGATCGCGCACTTCGACGAGGCGTATCTCTCCGACGAGTTGGCGCACTGCCACCGCGACCTCGGCCAGGCCGACGCGGCGGCCCGGTGCGCCCAGGAGTCCCTCGCCGGGCACCCGCCGGGGCGGGCCCGCCGCCGGGCGATCGGCTATGTGCTGCTGGCCACCGCGCAGGTGCAGAAGCGGGAGATCGAGGAGGCGTGCAGTACGGGGCTGAAGGCCGTGGAACTGCTCGGGTCGCTGCGCTCCAACCGGGGCGCCGAGTATCTGGAGGACTTCCAGCAGCGGCTGGAGCCGTACCAGGAGGAGCCGGTCGTCAGGGAGTTCGGGGCCCGGCTGGATCTTCAGCAGGCCGCGTGACGGTCCGCGTGGACGGAGCCCCGCGCGCGCGTGCTACGCGCGGGGAACGCGGGCTTCCCGAACGGGAGGTGACAGCACCGGCCCGGCGGGGGCCGGTCGGGTAACGCCGGTCACAGGGCGGCAGGTCACGTCCTGTGCTGCGTGGCACCGGGCTCGAAGGACCCGGTAGCGTGAGCCGACGATCCCGAAGGTCCCCCATTCGTAGGAGTCCCGGTGACGCAGAGTGGACAGGGCGAGGAGCCCTCGGCGCGGCCCGCGCACGAAGGCATCGTGCTGCCCTCGGACGGCGGTGAGCCCCTGCTCCCGGGCACGCTGAACCAGCCGGGGGGCCCCGCGCCCGTCCCGCCCGGGGCCGCGATACCCGCTTCGGCGCCGCAAGGCGCCCAGGCATGGGACCAGCCCTGGGGCCCGGACCGCCCGACGGCCCCACCGGCCGACCAGCCCTGGCAACAGCAGCAACCGCATCAGCCGCATCACCCGCATCAGCCACAGCATTCTCAGCAGACCTCGCAGCCGCAGCAGGGCCCGCAGACCGGCCCGGGCGGGCAGGGCGGGCAGTGGGGCGGCGCCCAGCCGGACCCCGGCCCGTGGACCGCCCTGACGGTCCCTTCCGCCCCGCCGGCGCAGCACCCCGGCCCGCTTCCGCCGGAGGGGGCGCAGACATACGGCGGCAATACGTACGGCGGTCAGGCGTACGGGGGTGAGCCGGCTCCGTACGGCGGTGGACCGGCGCCGCAGGGAGGTGGCGGGGCGTCGTACGGCGGCCCCACCCCCGGGCCCGGCGCCGGGCCCGCGTACGGCGGCGATGGCTCCGCGTACGGCGGGGGCGGCCCCGCCTACCAGGCACAGGGGCCGTACGCCGCCCCGGGGCCGCAGGCTCCGTCGGCCGTCCAGCCGCCGCCGCTGCCGTCCGTCCATGATCACGCCCTGCCGCCCGTTCATCCCCAGGGGGCCGCGCTGCCGCCCGCGCAGGATGCGGCGACGCAGTTTCTGCCGCCGGTGCAGGCCGGGCCGGGCGGTGCCGCTGCGATGCCGGCCGGTGACGAGGGGGCCACGCAGTTCATTCCGCCGGTTCCGGCGGCTCCGGCGGGGGCGGGCGGGGATTCGGCCGCCGCGGCGACGCAGTTCCTGCCGCCGGTCGGGCCGGGGGCGCTGCCGCCCGAGGTGCCGGCGGGCGGGGGGCCGGCCGAGCGGCCGGGGGAGACGACGACGTATCTGGGTACCGCTCCGCGGCAGCAGCCGCAGGGCGGTGGGGGGCCCGACGCGGAGGCCACGCAGTTCATTGCGCCGGTCACCGACGGTGGGGGCCCGGCGGGACCGCCGGCCGAGTTCGCGGGTCTCTTCCGGGACGAGCCGGGCGACAGCCCCGCCGCGTCCACCCAGCAGATGCCCCGCATCCAGCAGCCGCAGCACGGCGGGCCGGGCGGCCCCGCCGGTCCGGGTCCGGCGGCGGTGTCGTACGACGGGTCCGGCGGCCGGGGCAGGCGGGCCGGGCGGGACGACGGGGGGCGCCGGGGCGGTCGTACGGGCTCGAAGGTGCCGTTGTTCGCGGCGGCCGGGGTCGCGATCGCGGTCGTCGGGGTCGGCGCGGGCGCGCTGATGAGTTCCGGCGGCGGTGACGACAGCGCGCCGAAGACGGTGTCGGCGACCGCGCCCGCGACGGACGAGGAGTCGGCGTCGCCGTCGGCCTCGCCGTCCGCCGATCCGGCACAGGCCCAGGCCGTGGAGCTGGACAAGCTGCTGGCGGACAGCGGCGCCAGCCGGACCGCGGTGATCAACGCGGTCGCGGACGTGAAGGCGTGCAAGAACCTCGCCCAGGCGGCCACGGATCTGCGGGACGCGGCCAATCAGCGCACCGATCTGGTCACGAAGCTGGCCGCGCTGTCCGTCGACCGGTTGCCGGACCAGTCCGCGCTGACCACCGCGCTCACCAAGGCGTGGCAGGCGTCGGCGTCCGCCGACAACCACTACGCCTCCTGGGCCGACCAGGTCGCCGCGGACAAGAAGTCCTGTTCCAAGGGGCAGGCCGAGTCCACCGACCAGACGCAGGCCGGCAATGAGGCGAGCGGCACGGCGACCGCCGAGAAGGAGAAGGCGGCGGCGCTGTGGAACACGATTGCGGGGCAGTACGGGCTGACCGAGCGGACCCCGACCCAGCTGTGACAGCGGGGCCGGGGGTGCCGTTCGCCACGGTCGGACACGGCTCGGGTACCGCTCGGGTGCGGCTCAGCTCGTCTCGGCGTTGGACAGGGTCGCGGTCACGTCGATGAAGCCGTCGCGGGCCGCGACCAGCTGACCCTCGCGCACCACCTGGAGCGTCGCGTTGGCGTTGACCAGGCGCGGGAAGCCGACCTTGCCCAGCTTGTCGGAGAACTGCCAGCGCAGCTGGGGGGTCAGCCCACCGGTGTCGATCTTCATGCCGGAGTCCAGCGCGCGGCGCACGGTGTCGGCGTTCACCTCGCCGTCGCCGATCTCGTCGATCACCGCCTTGAACACCGTGTAGGCGATCCAGGTGGTCTGCACGCCCGCGTCGGTCGGGTCGATCCGGGTGTCGGTGAACGCCTGCTCGCTGATCACCTTCTTCATCGCGTCCCAGCGCTGGTCGGTCGCCCCGGGGTACCAGCTGGTGACGTACGACCCCTCGTAGGGGCCGGACGCGCCGCCGGAGGCGTCTATCACGGTCTGGTCGACGCTGCCGAGCACGGTGCCGGTGGCCACGTCCGGGTAGTCCTCGCGGACCCGGCGGAAGGAGTCCATGAAGGTGCTGGTGCGGTCGCCGAGGGCGGGCACCACACAGCCGGTGCCGAGGTCGTCGGCGGTGGCCTGTTCCAGTGCCTGCTGGGAGGCGGAGGCGTACGCGGTGGCGTCCTCCGGAGCGCGCACATCGCCGGCGTCCGCGCGCTCGCCGGCGGTCAGGCCCGCGTTGAGCAGGGTCGGCAGCTCGTCGCCGGCGATGGTGTCGGGACGTACCAGGACGGTGGTGTCGCACTCCTTCGCCAGCTCGTTGCCGAGTCCGGCCAGCAGTACCGGCTGGCCGCCGTTGACGGGGTAGGAGAGCGGGGAGGTGAACTCGTCGCTGGTGGTGCCGTAGCCGCCTATGTAGGGGATGCCGGAGCCCTCCAGGATGGGGAAGAAGGAGTCGGAGTGCTGGCTGTAGGAGCCGATCACGGCGACCGCCCCCTCCTTGACCGCGCGCCGGGCACAGGCGGCGGCGCCGACGCTGTCGTTGTGGTCGTTGCAGGTCAGTACGCGCAGGGTGCGACCGCCGAGGCCGCCGTTGGCGTTGATCCAGCGGGCGTAGGCACTGGCGAAGGCGGGCATGCCCGGTTTGTTGGTCGCGTCGGTCTGCTCCGGGGCCCAGGTCATCACGGTGATCTCGTCGGTGCCGTCGCCGCCGGGGAGGCCGGGGATGGCACCGCAGCCCACGGTGAGCGAGGCACACGCCACGAGGGCGGCTGCCGCACGGACACGGGCTCTGGCCGAGGAGCGAGGTGAGGCGAGAGGGGAGGAGCGAGGTGTGGTGAGAGGTGAGGCGAGTGAGGCGGGGGGAAAGGTGCTTCGGGGGAGACGCCTGCCGGTCATGGATCCGCACGATTCCGCCACATCACTAACCAGGGCGTGACCCGTGGTCAATATGTGGTGACGCGCGGGTGAATTACGGGGGGAGGTTCGGGGCGGTGGGTGAGGAACGTACGATCGGTGACCGTGCAAGGTTCGGAGAACGCTTCCCGTCGCGCCCGTCGCTCCTCCACCATGGGCGGCATGCCGCTCAACGACATGCCGTGGTGGCGCTGGCGCACCAATGTGCGCTCCGCGCTGCACATGCTCTCCGACCCCGCCTTCCAGCGGGACGTCTGGCTGGCCGGGGTCGAGGGGTACGGGGACGTCACCGACGCCGTGTACCGCCTGGTCGAGGACACCTGGCTGGACAACTGGTCCGCCGAGAAATACGTCGGCACGATATTCCGCGACTCGCAGGAGGCCGCGCTGGTCGACACCGCCGTGCTGCGCGTGCTGCGGATCATGCACCAGGTCGGCCCGGACGCCCCCGTCTCCTCCTACGTCGACCATCCCTCCTGGCCGGAGGCGCTGCGGGCGGCGCGCGACGCGCATGTACGGATGGCCGTGAGCGACGGCGAGGACCCCGACACGCCGCCGCGCACCCTTGAGGTGCTGCGGATCCTCACCCGGTCGGCGTGAGCCCACCGGACCCTCCGGCGTTCCGGTGCCCGGACGCCTGCGCTGTGGCCGGTGGTGTATGGGACCCTGTGCTGCATGAACGAGCAGCCCCCCAGCCGAGCCGCGGCGCCCGCCGATCAGTACGTCCTCATCCTTTCCTGCCCGGACAAACAGGGCATTGTGCACGCCGTGTCGAGCTATCTCTTCATGACCGGCTGCAACATCGAGGACAGTCAGCAGTTCGGCGACCATGACACGGGTCTGTTCTTCATGCGCGTGCACTTCTCGGCGGAGCCGCCGGTGACGGTGGACAAGCTGCGGGCGAGCTTCGCGGCGATCGGGGACTCCTTCCAGATGGACTGGCAGATCCACCGGGCCGACGAGAAGATGCGGGTCGTCCTCATGGTCAGCAAGTTCGGGCACTGTCTGAACGACCTGCTGTTCCGGGCGCGCACCGGGGCGGTGCCGGTGGAGATCGCCGCGGTGGTGTCCAACCACACGGACTTCGCCGAGCTGGTGTCCTCGTACGGCGTTCCCTTCCACCACATTCCGGTGACCCGGGACACCAAGGCGGAGGCGGAGGCGCGGCTGCTGGAGATCGTCCGCGAGGAGGGCGTGGAGCTGGTGGTGCTGGCCCGCTACATGCAGGTCCTCTCCGACGATCTCTGCAAGCAGCTGAACGGGCGGATCATCAACATCCACCACTCCTTCCTGCCGAGCTTCAAGGGCGCGAAGCCGTATCACCAGGCACATGCGCGGGGCGTGAAGCTGATCGGCGCGACGGCCCACTATGTGACCGCCGATCTCGACGAGGGGCCGATCATCGAGCAGGAGGTCGAGCGGGTGGGGCACGATGTCACGCCCGATCAGCTGGTGGCGGTGGGACGTGACGTGGAGTGCCAGGCGCTGGCGCGGGCCGTGAAGTGGCATGCGGAGCGGCGGATTCTGGTCAATGGGCGACGGACGGTTGTGTTCGCCTAGGTGGTGTGGGGGCGGTTCTGGTTCGTCTGAGGGTGCGGGTGAGTGGGGGCTGGTCGCGCAGTTCCCCGCGCCCCTAGGGGGTTGAGGTCGTCCGGCGTCGCCATTCGCCGTCCCTCTGCCGTAGCTGCGGGCACCCCGCACACGCGGGTGAGTGATACGCCCCGGCCCGCCCCCCCACTCCCCGCACTCCACTCACAACCTGCTCAACCCCGCCGTGGCGAACAGCACCTCCCTGATCGCCGCGCGGTCGCCCAACTGGCCCGCCACCGCTTCCTCCGGCGGGATGCGCCCGGCGGCGAGGTGGCAGAACTCGACCCCGTCGAGGGCGACATGGGCCACCTCGTGCTCGGCGGAGCCGACCGCGCCGGGGGAGTCGAGCGGGATCATCCACTCACCGCCGCCCAGGCCCTCGATCTCCAGCCGCAGGCTACGGCCCGGCTCGCCCGCGGTGACGAGATGGCGGGCGGCGTCGCCGGGCGGCGCCGACAGCCCGGCCTGGCGACGCGCCGCGAGGGCACTGGGCAGCATCCGGGCCGCGAGGTCGATCATGCCGTGCAGATAGCGGGGCGACGGCGGGTCGTAGGGATAGTCCACGGCCTCCGCGATGTCCTCGGCGTGCACCCAGCACTCGAACGCCCGGTCGGTCATCGCGTCATGCAGCGGCAGCGCGAAGTCGCCGTACGACACCGCCAGCTTCCCGGCGCCGCCGCCGGTGAACGCCACCGTCCGCACGATGCCGTGCACCTGCTCCCGCCAGGGCCCGCGCACCGACCGGGTCGGCGGGAAATGGGACGCCCGCCAGTACGCCTCCGTACGCGCCGCCGGGGTGGTGACGCCCTCCGGCGCCGTGCCCAGCGGGTCCTTCAGTCCGAGGGCGAGGGCGATCAGGCCGTCCACCGCCAGGAGATGCGTGATGACGCCCGCGACCGTGGTCCGCCGGCTCGTCGCCTCCGTGCCGTCGAACCAGCGCAGCCGCACCCGCGCGTGCCATTCCGCGTCCCCGAAGTCCTGGAGCAGGGCGTCCAGCCGCGCCGCCTCGGCGTCGTACGCCTTCGCCCAGACCGGCACCGGGATGCGCGGCGGGCGCCGGTCGAGGCAGTGGTCGAGGACGCGGGTGCGCAGCGCGGGGTCCAGGTCGAGGGTCTCGGGCGGGTGCAGCAGCCCGACCGCCCCGCGCAGCCGCAGCGCCTCGTCGGCGCAGGTGCCGCAGGTGCCGAGATGCTCTTCCACGGCCCTGGCCTCCTCCGGCGAGCAGGCGGCCAGCGCCCACGCGCCGAGCAGCGACTTCAGCACGCGGTGCTCCAGCGCGGGCGGGGGATCGGCCACGCCCGGGTCGGCGAGGTCCGGCAACGACCCGCCGCCGTCCTCCACGGAGGCCCGGGGGAGGGGTATGCGGGGAGCGCGGGGCGACTCGTGATCGGTGCGGGTGCCGGTGGGGCTGGCGGGGTCGGGGGCTGCCTCCGTGCCGGTGTCCGTGCTCGTGCCGGTGTCCGTCGCCGTCTCGGTGTCCGTCTCCGCGTCCGTGCCGGTGTTCGGGTGCGCGTCCGCGCCGACGCCCGTGTCCGCGTCTGTCCCCGTTCCAGCGCCCGTCCCGGCGTCCGCTTCCGTGTCGGCGTCGGCATCCGCCTCCCAGCCGGTGCCCATGTTCGTGCCCGTCTTCGGATGCCGGTCCGTGCCGACGTCCGCGCTTGCGTCCGCGTCCGTTCCCGTCCCGGCGTCCGTCTGCGCGTCCGGGCCCCCGCCCATGCCCATGCCCATGCCTGTGGCCACTCCCGTGCCAGCGCCAGCGCCAGCGCCCCCGCTCGCCTCGGTGTCGTCCGCAGGCACCCCCGGTGAGAACTCGTCGCCGGTCTTCTCCTCCGGCTCGTCGTGGTCGCCGGGTCCGCCGGGTTCGTCGTACGTGCTCATGCCGCACCTCCGTACCCGGGCGGGGCGCCGGGGGAGCCGGCCTCGTGGGCGGTGGCGAGCAGTTGCAGGCCGAGGCGCAGGCGGCGTCGGGCCTCGTCCTCGGTGACGCCGAGGTCGGTCGCGGTCTGGCGGTAGTCACGGCGCTGGAAGTAGGCCAGCTCCAGGGCGGCCCGCAGAGGCGCGGGCATGGCCTGCACGATGTAGTCGGCGCGGGCGGCGACCGAGGCGCTGCGGACCGTACGCTCCAGCTCCTCCGCCTGCGCCGCGCCACCCCCGTCCTCGGCGAGCGCGGCGGTCCCGGCGGCGCGCAGCCGCTGCACGGCGAGGCGGTGGGTGAGCGCCGCGACCCAGGTGCGCAGCGGGCCCTGTCTGGGGTCGTAGGCGTCGGGGTGCTCCCAGACGTGGGCGAAGACATCGCGGGTGATGCCGTCGGCCGCCCGCTCGTCGCCGACGACGCGGTGTGCGAGGCCGTGGACGAGGGAGGCGAAGCGGTCGTACAGCTCGCCCAGGGCCGCGGCCTCGCCGCGTGCGAGCCGCTGCTGCATCTTGCGGTCCCAGCGCAGCGGTGCGCCCTTCTGCCCCATGCGGCCCCCTCCCCGTGCCGGTGTCCGTGCCGTGATCAGCGTGCGCCTGCCTTGCTCTCGAATGTAGTCGGCACGTCTGACAACACACGCCCCTTTGTGGCAACGCGCGCCCCTGACGGGCCGTGGATGTCCGGCGACCTTTGGTACACCTCACGGCTTCTGTCTCGCCTACCCACCGCCCGAATGATCAGACGCATAACAAATACGATCGAACAGGATCGAAGCCGACTGAAACAAGCCCTTATCGACTGCTTTTCGTTTTCGGTGGAGTGTTTCAGGGAACGGCGGCTGGGCAGCCGTGCGGCAGGGAAGCGTAGCGACGGCTTCCGGTTGTCCGGCGGTCCGGGGGTTCCGGCGAGCGAAGGGCATGGTGGTGGCGTTCAAAGTGACCGGCGAGGAGCACGGCGGATGGATCGTGCTGCGGGTGTCGGGCGAACTCGACATGGCGACCTCACCCACGCTGCGGCAACGGGTGCACGACGCGGTCGCCGAGGGCCGGCACCGAGTGGTCGTCGACCTCTCCGACGTGGTGTTCTGCGACTCCAGCGGGGTCGGCGTGCTGATCGCCGCCCGCCGGCTGCTGCGTTCCTGTCAGGGACGGCTGCGGCTGATCCTGCCCGCCGACGGGATCGGCGCGGGCGCGGGCGCGGGCGCACACGTCAACCGTGTGATCAACACCCTGGGGGTGCGCCGCCTGTTCGACGTCCAGCCCGACCTCGCCGCGGCCGTCACGGAGAGCCCGGTCACGGCCTGAGCACGGGCCGTCGCGGGGGCCACACCGTTGTTCCAAAATTCCCTCGGTCTTGGCACAACCGTCGTTTTCCCGCTCCGCGAGCGCCGCTGACGTCGTACGCTCCAGCACGGATGCACCCCACGTGACGTAAGGCGGCCCTAAGAGACATGGTCAGCAGCGAGTACGAGCGCAGGATCGCGGCCCGATTCGCCACCTTCGACCAGGACGGCAACGGCTACATCGACCGTGAGGACTTCAGCGGGGCGGCCAAGGCGCTGCTCACTGAGTTCGGCACGGCGGCCCGCTCCGACAAGGGCCAGGCGCTGTACGCCGGCGCGGAGGCGTTCTGGCAGGGCATGGCCGGAATAGCGGACCGGGACGGAGATCAGCGCATCAGCCGCGAGGAGTTCGTGGGCGGCGCCGTCAAGCGGCTGCGCGACAACCCCGACCGGTTCGCCGAGATCGCCCGCCCCTTCCTGCACACGGCCCTCGCGGTCGCCGACACCGACGGTGACGGTGCGGTCACGGTCGAGGAGACCGCGCGCGTACTGCGCATCCTGGGCGTCCGGGACGAGATGTGCCGCGCCGCCGCCACCGCGCTGGACGCGGACGGGGACGGCCGGGTCGGCGAGGACGAGGTCGTCCACGCGTTCGCCCGCTACTTCACGGTCCCGGAGTAACTTCCGCTGTTTCAGGGTCCGCAACAAGCTCCGCCGCTTCACGGTCCCGGAGCATGCCTCGCCGCTTCACGGTGCCGGGGCAGCCTCCGGCACGCGTGGCACCCGCCTGGCACCCCTGACATCCAGGCACCCGGGCCCGTACCGTTCGCGCAGCCTGTACTTGAGTACCTTGCGGGCAGTGTCTCGTTGCGCGGAAGGGCGTCCACCACCTCCAGCCGCTCCGGCAGTTCGCGAGGTGCCGGCCCTTCCGCGCGGATACGAGGTCATCTCCCCCGGCGTCAGCGCCGGTGCCCCCGGCGGCCGTTCCGCCACCGCGCAGACCAGTTCGCCGCGCTCGGCGTCCGGCAGCCCGATCACCGCGACCTCGCCGACCGCGTCCGGATAGCCCCGGCACACCGCCTCCCCGCGCAGCCGCACCTCCCCGTCCACGATCCCGCCGCCCGCGAGCGGCCGCAGCGTCGGGATCACCTTCACGCTGGGCCACATGCGCTCCTTCGGCCAGGAGCATCAGCTCGGCAGTGCTGGGCGGACCGGTGGGCCGGCCGTGCAACACGCCCGGGTGCGGGTGCAGTTCGGTCGGCCGATCGGGGGCGTTCCTGGCGGTGCGGCAGCTGCGCGCGGACATGCTGGTGCGGGTCGAGGTGGCCCGCGCGGCGGTGTACGCGGCGGCCGTGACGGGCGACCCGGTGGACATCGCCGGCGGTCCGGCTGCTCGCCGACGAGACGGCCGTCCGGGGCGCCCGCGACTGCCGTCAGGTGCACGGCGGTATGGGCTTCACCTGGGAATCGGAGGTGCAGCTGCATCTGAAGCGGGCCTGGCCGCGGGAGCGTCGGGCGGGTGGGGGAGCGCGGGCGGCGGAGCTGCTCGCCGCGGATCTGGTGGCGCCGGCGGGTTGAGAGCGCCCCGCGATGTCGCGGATCGTGGCATCCCGGTGTCACAGAGCGTTGATATCGGGTTGTGTCCTGCGCGGGCCGCGCAACGGCCGGAACGGTCGGTCGGCTCGGGTACCTTGTGTGAAATGCGAGGGGTTCCGAGCACGAGCCATACCGGTGTGATTCCTGGGGCAACCCGGGACCGGGCCGTGCGCGCCGCTGCTCGCGAGGCGGAAGGCCGTTGTGCCCCCGCCGTGTCGACCCCTCCCGGCGAGCGTCGCACAGTATGCCGCACGGGTACTCCTTCACGCTGGAATATGCCTGAAGCGCTTGTTGGGGCGACGACGCGTCAATCAAGCTGTCCCGTAAGGGATTCACGTTCCGTGAACCTTGCTCAGGCCGTTGTTCTGCGCATGCAGAAAATGGCTACGATCGTGGCCCTCGTGAGGCGTGAGCCTTGGTGTCCGCCGGTTCGGATGGTGTGAGCGGTGCAGGTGCTTCAAGTGCAGCTGGAGGTCCGGCCCGACCCCGCGGAGGTGGGGCGAGCCCGGAGGTGGGCCCGTTCGCGGCTCGCCGGCTCGGGGATAGAGGCCGACGAACCGCTCGCGGAGATCCTGGTGCTGCTGGTCTCCGAACTGGTCACCAACGCCGTGGTGCACACCGGCTGTACGGCCGTGCTGAGGCTGTCCCTGCCGTGCGAGGCCGCCGACGCGGCCACGGTCCGCCTGGAGGTGGCGGACAGCAGTGAGCGGGCGCCGGTGCCCCGCTGCGCGGACGGTGAGGAGACGGGGGGCCGCGGGCTCGCCCTGGTCGACGGGCTCGCCGACCGCTGGGGCTGGAGCCGCGAGGGCGACGGCAAGCGCGTGTGGTGCGAACTGGACCGCTGCGAGCGGGCCGAGGCCCGGCTGGCCTGCGGGGGCGGGGTGGGCTACGAGGACTTCGCGGGATTCGAGGGGTTCGACGGGCTGGAAGGGCTGGCCTACGAGGCTGTATAGCCCTGGTGGGACGAGGGAACGGCCCTGTGGGGGGTGTCTCCCCCGGTGCGTGGCTGGCCCAGGGGGTTGTGCGCCCCGCCGTGCTTCACTGCGCGCCCACGGTAAAACGGGCGTAAGTAGTAAATCCCCGATCGGGTGTTGACGTCACGTGTCCGTTTGATCACGCTTGCGGGTAGCGATTCGCCGTGAGGGGACGGCGAGGGTTTCGGTGACGGGAGCCCTCGGCGAGTGCGGGTCGCCCGTTCGGCGCCGATATTCCTCAGGGTCATGAGGAACCGGGGCGGGAGCGCCGGAAGCCGGACGGCGACGCGCGATGCCGCGCTCGGGTGGGGTGGGGTCCTTCCCTCTCGGGTGCGGCGGGCAGGGGGGTGCGCGTCACCGTCCGGTCCTTCGCCCGGGTCTGGGATCGGTCTCCGTTGCCTGTTCGCTGTTCTCGGGTCAAGGTGCGATGTCCGGGACCGCCGGGTCCGGGGCTTCGGTCCGGAATCGGCCGGTTGGTCAGAGAACGACCACCGGTGCCGCCGGAGTTCCCGTCGCGCCGGTGAAGGTTCCGGCGTCGCCGGCAGCGGCATCTCGCACCGCCAGATTTCTCCACAGGCTGTGGACAACTCCCTCTCCAAGAAGGTCGGCTCAGCCTGGAACAGCACGGCAGCAGAACCCCGGGCGGAGTCTTCCCCCCCCGCACCGCCCAACGCCTGCTGGCCCTGGCCACCGCGATCCGGCACAACTGGCACACCGGAGCAACGGTCAAACGCTCACTGATCGCCTACGACCACTGAAGACATCGGACGTCGGACTCCTTCATCTAGGGCAGGAACCCGCTCGGCATGGTCCGCCCGTACAACTCGTCGAGACCGATCAGCAGTACCCCGCCACGTGCTGCCTCGTCCCTCAGCGCTTCGCTGAAGCCCGCCGCGCTGAAGCAGGCCAGACCGCAGTGCGCTACGTCCATGCCCCGGCCGGCGAGCAGGTCTCGCGCCCGGCCGAGGCGCTCAAGGTGCGGAAGTCCCATGACCGTGCCCCATTTCGCCTCGCCGAGCAGGGCCACCGAAGGACGGTTCCCACCGGATCCCTGTTCGGCCACGGCCACATCGACCTGGATCTGACGGCGCTCCTTGGGGTCGGTCACGACTCCGCTTCCCACCTCGCCCAAGGACGTGCTGAGCAGGGAACGCCCGGGGCCCAGCACATACTCACGGCAGACCGCCTCGAAGTGGGGGCCGGCTACCTGGGCCGTGAAGCGCTCCCCGGCCTGCGCCCACACTTCCCTGGCCTGCCCGCCCTCCAGCCGGGCCCATGCGGGGCGCATGACCGCCTCGTAGAAATTGATCAAGGGTTCGGTGATGCGGTACTGCGATTTGCCTGCCCGGAAGACATCCGCTTCCCGTGCCAGGAGGTGGCTGTCCTCCAGCACGTTGAGCGGGTGTGAGATGTCGACGGACTTGCGGCCGATGTAGCTCGCGATGCCGCCACGTGTCGTGTTGCCCTGCGCCACAGCGGCCAGTACGGAGTGATAGAGCGCCGGGTCGCGGATGTCGGCCTCCTCGGCCAGGAGGTACCGCGCCTCCCGGAAGAGAGGACTGAAGGGCGAGAGGACCGTGCGGCAGATCCACTCGTCGAACTCACCGAGATCCGAGGGGACGTCATCCGCGAGGAACTGCCGGCGGTAGGCGGGGGTACCGCCGAGCACCGCGTGCAACCGGGCGGCGAGCGCGGGGGCGGCGGCGCTGCCCCAGAAGTCCGCCGCGGCCCGATACCCGAAGGGCCGTACGACGAGTTCGAGCTGGGCCCGCCCGCGCAGCGGCGCGCTGCTGGCCAGCAGGCCGCCCATGACGGACATGGCGGAACCGCAGAGCAGCAGACGCAACCGGCTTTCCTCGGCCTGGTAGCGGTCGATCGCACGCTGGATGAGCGACGGCAGTTCCGGAGCCACCTTCACCAGGTAGGGAAATTCGTCGATGACGACGAGGAACGGGCCGTCCGCATGCGGCCCGCCCGTCGGCCGACGCCCGGAACCCGCGGCTCCGAAGAGGTAGGAGACCGCGTCGTCCCACGTGGCGAAGGAGAAGGGGACCGGAGAACCCGTGTACTCCGCCACGGCGGCGCTGAACTGCCGAAGAGACTCCGCCTCGGTCGCCTCCGTGGCACCGAAGTAGAAGCCGCCGCACTGTTCCACGAGCGCCCGCAGGAGGTAGGTCTTGCCCATGCGCCGTCTGCCGCTGACGATGCCCAGCATGGCGTGCGGCAGGGGTCGGCTCACGAAGGCGGTGAGGGCGCTCCACTCGGGGCCGCGGTCGAAGACACGCGACGGCTTGGTGAGCCGGGACTGAGACAGCACGACGATCCGATCCAATTCTTTAGGACTGTACTTCTAAGGACTGTACACCTCTAAGCGCGGCACCTCTCGCTCGCATCACTCGCGGAGGAACCCGCCGACGACGAAAGCCAAGGTCGCCACGCTGAAGAAGGTCACCCCGCCCATAGCGAGGGCACCGGTGGCGCGCTCACGGTGGGCAGCCGGTGTCTGGCGGTCCAGAAGAGAAAGGCCGCGATGGCGGAGTTGCTGTCCCTGGGTCGCGCGGAGCCCGAAAGCACGTGCGAGGGCGAAGGAGCGTAGGAGGAAGCCCTCCGGCGCCTCTGCACCGAACAGCTCACCCGTCTCGGTCTGTCGGCCGAGGAGGTGACCTCATGGCGTCCCCCGGCCCCCAAGCGGGGCAGACCACGCAGAACACGCCCGCGCGGGCGATGCGCGGCCATGTGGTCGATGTACGGCCCACCAGGAAGACCACGAGGGGCGGGTCTAGGGAGAGGGAGCTGAAGGACTGGCAGGCGAACCCGGCGGGACCGGTCTCGCCATCGGCGGCGGGTGAGGTGACAACGGTCACGCCCGACGCGAAGTTCCCGAGCACCCGCCGGAATTCGGCCCGATCCACCGGCGCCCGCTCATCCGCACCGACACACCGCAACCCGGGCCGGGGCAGCGGCTCCAGAGGGCGGGGCGGCGCCTGGATGGGCCGTGGTGGCGTGGCCGGGTATCGCACGGCGGCTGCGGCCATTCCTGCGTGTCCCCTCGTGCCCTTCATTGAGACTGACGGTATGCCAGATGGGGGGGGGAGGAGGTGTATCGAGATCTGCGGTTCGCGGCCCTCGCGGCGGGGCTCAGGGCGGATCGGAGGTCCCTGTGGCGCTCACCTACGCTCCTGCCAGGGGGTGGGACGCCATGAGGCGGGATGCCAAGGGGTCGGGCGGCAAGGAGGCGGACGGCAAGGGGGCCGATGCCGGACCGGCTGTCCGTGTGGGGCTGTGGTCCCAGGAGGACATGTCCGTGGCCGCCGCGGCCGGTGCCGCACAGTTGCCGGGCGCCTTCACGCTCTGGTGGATCGTCGCCTCCACGGTCGCCGACGACTACAACGGCGGCTATGGCGGCGGCGCTTTCGGGCTGCTGTGCCTCTTCGTCCTCGCCCCGCTGTACCTGCCGGTGCTGGGCATGCTGCACGCCGTCCTGCACACCCTGCCGGCCACCGTCCTGGCGCGTCTCGCACCCGGACCCCGCCGCGTACGGCACCTCTTGGGCGCCGTGCTCCTCGGCGTGTTCTGGGCCGCGGTGACCGCCCTGATGTGGGACTGGCCGTTCGTGCCGACGGCCCCGTCCCTGGCGGCGCTGGGCGTCCTGCCCGCGCTGGCGGTGGCGTGCGCGCGCAGGCGCGCGCGGGTGGGTCGGCAGCCCTTGAGGTTCCTCGGCGGCTGGGGAGGCGCGGCCCTCGCCGCACCGCTGCTCCTGGTGGCCGCCCTTCTCGCAGGACTGCTCGCCACGGTCACCGGCCTGATCGAGGAGTACGAACCCCCTGTCCTGTCCGTCGCCGATCTGACCGGCGAGTGGCATGGCGACGACGGCGCGGTGCTCAGGCTCGACTCCTCGGGACGGGCCGAACTCACCGCGCTGCCCGCCGAACCGGGCCTCGACATCGACGCTGACTCGGGAATATCCGTCGGGCGCACCGAATTCGTGCGCTGCGCCGGTGCCGGGACCTGGCTGCTCGATCGCGAAGGGCGCCACGACACATCCGGCGGTGCGTCGGCCGCCGCACGGGACGGTGTGGTCGTACGGCTAGACAGCACCTGTGGGCAGGACACGTACTGGACGATCGGCGGGACGGAACGGGAGCCGGAGCTGTTCGTGCGCTTCGGGGACCCGGACGCGGGGGAGTTGCGGATTCTGGTGCCGGGCGACTGACGGTGAGCCGGCGGTGACGGCGTCCGGCCGTCACCGCCCCTCGAACGCCGGTCCGCGCCGTTCCACGAAGCTCGTCACGCCCTCTTTCGCGTCGCGGGTCGTCACGTTGGACTCCTGTGCGGCGGCCTCGGCGGTGAAGGTGGTGAAGGCGGTGTCGAGGGGGGCGGTGACGAGCTGCTTGGTGAGGGCGAGGGCACGGGTGGGGCCCGTGGCCAGGTGGTCGGCCCAGGCGTGGGCCGAGCCGGGCGCCCACCCGCTCCGCCCAGCCGGTCAACTGCCGGGTGACGACACCGGTGTTCGGGCGCCCCTCGGCGTCCGAGGCACCGATGACCGCGCGGCCGTGGACGGTGGCCCCGGGACGCTGCTGCTTGCCGCAGGCGAGCCAGAGGTGCGGGTGGTGGGTGGCCGGGGCCGTCACCTCACCACTCGGGACACCCGTAGTGCTTGGTTCTCCGCGATTGACTTGGCGATCTTCTGGGCGTCCAGGGCCATTTCGCGGAGGTTGCCGCTGATGGGGTTGGTGAATCCGGTGAAGTAGAGGCCGGGGGCGTTGCGGGGGGTGCGGGAGCCGTGGGTGATGGGGCTGCCTCGGTCGTCCAGGACGTCCAGGTGGCCGATGAGACCTTCCAGGGCGCGGGTGTAGCCGGTGGCGGCGATGACGGTGTCCGGGGAGATCCGTTCGCCGCCGGTCAGCAGGACGTCCGCGCCCTCGAACCCGTCGACGGCGGCCACGATCTCGACCCTGCCCTTGCGGACGGCGTCGATCAGGCCGACGTCCTGGACCGGGATCGCGCCCTCGCGGACCCTGCTGTACAGGCCGGTGCCGGGGCGGGGCAGGCCGTGGGCCGTCAGGTCGGGGACGCTGAGCCTGGCGAGCGGCCGGGCGAGCCGGTCCACCAGCCCGACCGGCAGCCGGCGTACCAGCACACCGGTGTACTGGGCGGCCCAGCCGGCGGTGGAGCGGCGGAGGATGTGCGGCGCGGTGCGCACGGCGAGCCGTACCCGGGCGGCGCCGCCCTCGACCAGGTCGACGGCGATCTCGGCGCCGGTGTTGCCGACACCGACGACGAGGACGTCGTGGCCGGTGTGCGGGGCGGGGTCGCGGTACTCGGCGGCGTGCAGGAGGCGGCCGGTGAAGGTGTCGCGGCCGGGCCAGTCAGGGAGGCGGGGGGTGTGGTTGTAGCCGGTGGCGACGACGACGGCCGAGCCGGTCAGTTCGCGCCCGCCGGTGGCGTGCAGCAGCCAGCCGGTGCCATCGGGGGCGGGTTCGACGCGGGAGACCTCGACGCCGGTGACGATCTCCAGCTCGTGGTGCTCGGCGTACTTCTCCAAATAGCGCACGACGTTGTCCCGCGAGACCCAGCGGCCGAACCTGCGCGGCATCGGCAGCCCGGGGAGGGCGGAGAGCCGCCGGGTGGTGTGCAGGTGCAGCCGGTCGTAGTGCGCCCGCCAGGACGCGCCCACACGGTCGGATCGCTCCAGCACCACGGCCCGTACGCCCCGGGCCCGTAGCGCATACGCGGCGGCGAGTCCGCCGGGGCCGCCGCCGATGACGTAGACGGGGCGGTCGGGGGGTTGGGCGGAGGTGCGGGGGGCTGATGCCGGGGTGGGGGTGGGGGCAGGGGTGGGGGCTGAGGCTGGGGGCTGGGGTGATTCCGGGTGCGGGTGCGGGTGCGGGCCCGGGTCTGACTCCGGCGGAGACTCCGACTCCGGCGCCAACTCCGGCTGAGGGTCCTGGGCCGGGCCCTCCTGCGGGTCCGGCTCGGGGTGTGGCTCGGTGGGTGGCGTGGAGTGCGGTGCGGGGTCGTGCGCGGCGGTGGCGGGCGCTGTGGGGTCGGACATGGTCGGAGCGTAATCACCCCTTGGGTTGATGGGTCTCGGTCAAGACCGGAATTGATTGCGGGTTGGTCACGGATGGCGTGATTTGTGTAGGACTGGTTCCGGTTTGTTGTCCGGAATTGCCAGTGAGTGGGCAGTGCGTCGGATGTGGGTCGGATGTGGGTCGATGGTGGCGTGGTTTTCCGGGTGGTTCCCGGACCTTGCGGAGAGCCGCCGGATGGGTCCGGGGGATTGGTCCATCAGGGATCTGACGCATCGTCAGATATTTTTTGGGTGAACTGGCCTGTGTGGTCGGGGCGTTGTGGAAGGAGCGGGCTGGTCGGCCTGTGCGGTAGGTCGTCGGCGGCTGGGCCGTGCCCGCGTGCCAGGACGCACAGCTGAAGGGTGACGACTTGTGAGCGACGAATACAACTCCGATCTGGCCTATGGATCGCCCTCCTCCGATTCCTCCGACGGGTCCTATCGAGGCCAGGTCGAAGGCGTTGTCTTTCTGGCCGCTGAGCACACCAAGAAGATGGATAAGATCGCCGGCTACGTGGAAAATGTGCGGGCCCGGGTGCCCGAATTCCAGGCGGCTCTCGAAAGCGCCGGCGAACTCATCGTACGGTTCGGCACCCATGAAAAGGGTGGCGCTGCGCAGTGGAACGGGGAGACGCGCAAGGTAACCATCAATCCGGACCACAAGGATGTCAAAGGAAAGGAGAACGAGAGCCGGTTGATGGGGACCGCCGTGTTCGAACTCCTCAATGCCGCGGCCGACGGCAAACGTCAGGAGTGGGAGCAGTGGGCGCTGTCGGGCCAGGTCGAGGAGTGGGCCGCGGCGGCGGGGACGCCGGCGGCGCGGTACTTCGGGTATCAGATGGAGATGATCGAGTTCGAGAACATCCAGCTGCACGGGCAGATCATGCAGAGCCTCGGGAGGGAGAACTCGCGGGCGAACTTTCTCGCCCACCTGCCTCGGGACCCCGATGCCTACTATGCGCTCCAGTGCCAGCCCGCGCGGCCCGGTCGCGCACCGCACGTCCATGCCTACGAATTTCGCTACAGCTACCTCGTGGCACCCGCCCCCTACCAGAGCGAAGCCGGGCCTTCCGGGGATCAGAATGCCGCTCTCGCCCAGGCGACCCAGAATTTCTCTCCCACGCGGGGAAGCGGCCGACAGCGCGAATCCAAGCAGGAGGGCGCGTCCCGGAGCGAGGGCGGCAGTTCTTCCCACAAGCAGGGGCGCAAGAGCCGTGGACACGGACATGGACATGGACATGGACGATGACGACCATGGGGTGGTTTTCGCCTCGGTGGATTCCTACGGCCACAGCAGCTGCCTGCTCCAGCCCTCCCCGCGCTCCCCGGCTCGCTGCGGGTCCCGCTCCCTCCGGTACCGCAGCCGTACGTGTCTGCGCTCCGCGTCGCCCTGGAAGAACTCCACCTCGTCCGGCCGGAGTCGGTAGAGGGTCCAGGTCGGGGCCGGGGCGGCGGGGGACGACTCGGCGAGCGCCCAGGACTCCTGCGACCTGCGCTCCAGGTCCGCCAGGGACGGCAGGATCTCGCTCTGGTGGCCCGTCAGCGCCGCCGCCAGCGCGCCCGTCGAGCGGGCGTGCAGGTCGGTCCGGCTCTCCTCCGGGGGCGCCGGTGTCACCGGGCCCCGGACCCGGACCTGGCGGCCCAGCACCGGCCAGTAGAAGCCGAGCGCCGCGTACGGGGTGACGGCCAGGTCCTGGCCCTTGCGGCTGGTCGAGTGGGTCGCGAAGGACCAGCCGTCCGCATCGGCGCCGTGCAGCATCACCGTACGGACGTCGGGACGGCCCCGGTCGTCCACCGTGGCCAGCGACAGGGTGTGCGGCTCCGGCTGGCCCGCCCCCACCGCCTCCGCGAACCAGGTCGCGAAGAGCGGGAGGGGGGCCGCCGGGGCGGTGTCCGGGGTGAACGGGAGCAGGGTGGTCAGCTTCGGGTCCCACACCCGCAGGGACTTCAGCAGCTCCTGGAGATCCGGTGCTGATTCCGGTGCTGATTCCGGTGCTGCTTCCGGTTCTGACTCCGGTGCTGCTTCTGTTTCTGGGGCTGGTTTCAGTGCTGGGGTCGGTTCTGGTTCCTGTTTCATGGGGCGATACTCCTATGCCCCCGCCCGCTCACCCCGTCGCCCTGCCTCAGATCGCGCCGAGGTCCGACGACACCCACCGCTCCGGGCGCATCGTGAGGACGACCATCTCTCCGTGGTTCTTCCACGAGAAGTCGACGTACTCCTCCACCTTCTCGGGCCGCAGGTAGCGGGCCGAGACCTCGCGGAGGTCCTCGATCGTGGCCGCCTTCGTCTCCACGACCGGGCCCTCCACCGAGACATAGCGGACCGTCGGGTCCGTCTGGTCGACCAGTAGCGAGAAGCGGCCCGCCGCGCTGATCAGCTCGTTCTTCCGGGAGGTGAGGCCGGTCAGGACCCAGATGTCACCGCCCGGCGTGTACTGGTACCAGATCGGCACGGTCAGCGGAGCGCGCCCCGCCCCTGCGTCCACCGCCAGCGCTGCGATGTGGGGTTGTGCCAGGAACTGCTCACGCTCTTCGCGGCTCAGGGCCATGTGCGGATCGCCTCCAACGGCTCACTCTGCTGAAAGGGGTCATCGGGTCATCGGGTCGTCGCGAGTCACTGTCTTGTGGGTCACTGTCTTGTGGGTCACAACGGTGTGTGGCCATCCAGTGTTCCGCCGCGAGTCCGGTCGGGTGAGTGAAACTCCCCGACACCCAGCGGGATCGGTTTCAGGTGGGAGCACGTTGCCCATCTCTTCTTCGAGCGGGTCGCCGGTGACCAGTCGCTCTGCGGGCCCGTGAACCCGGCGCGGAACGGGCCGGACTCTTCGAAGGACAGGTGGCGGTATGACGGGCATCGCGGTACGGGCCGTGCGGAGGGTGGCGTCCAGTCGGGGGTTCGCGCGGGTGGCGCCGTACGTGCTGCCCGCCGTGGACCGGGGTGTGCACCGGGTCACCCGTGGCAGGGTCATGCTCAGCGGGCTGCTGCTGCCGAGCCTCATCCTCACCGCCAAGGGGGCGCGCAGCGGGCTGGAGCGGCGGACGCCGCTGGTCTGTATGCCGGAGGGGGGCGCCGGGGCGGGTGGGGGTGGGTGGCTGCTCGTCGGGTCCAACTACGGGCGGCCCGATCATCCCGCCTGGACCGGCAATCTGCGGGCGCATCCGGATGCCGTGATCAACTGGCGCGGTACCGACATCCCGGTCACCGCGCGGCTTCTCACCGGGGCGGAGCGGGTCGTGGCCTGGCGGGCGCTGGTGGCGTTCTGGCCGCCGTATGCCTCGTATCAGGGGTGGGTGGAGCGGGAGCTTCGGGTGTTTCGGCTGGTGCGGCGGTGAGTGCGGCGGTGAGTGGGGCGGTGAGTGGGGCTCAAGTCTCTGCCGCCTGGCTGAGTGGGTGCTTGACGGTGGCGTATGGCTTCTTGCCCAGGGGCTTCGCGTGCCGTTCCTCGATGGCTCGTCGAAGCGGTGGTCGGACTCGTCCGGTGCGTTCAGCTGGGCCAAGTGTGAGGGTGGGCTCGCCCGGATGCAGCAGGACGGTGTGATCGTCAGTGACTGCGCCGCGGTGGTGGTGGTGGAGGGGCTGGGGGCGGCCGCGGGTGGGGGGTGGTTGCTCGCGCAGTTCCCCGCGCCCCTGAAAGACGCGGCGATGCCCCGACCGGCACCTGTGTCTGGCCTCCGGCACCCGAGGGAACGGCCCTGCGTCTGGCCTCCGGCGCCCACGGGAAAGTGCCCTGCGTCTGACCACCGGGACCTAAAGGGGAATCCCCCTGCGTCTGGCCTCTGGGCCCCAAGGGAAAGTCCCCTGCGTACGGCCACCGGGCCCCAAGGGAAAGTCCCCTGCGCGGACACCGTCGTCCACGAGAACGACCCCGTCTCCGACCCGGCCGGAGGCTACCTCGTGGGTTTTCTTCCGGTGATGCCCAGGTGGACCAACAGGGCCAGGTTCGGCTTGAGTTCGGCCTGTTTTACTCCCCAGGACTGGAAGCCCTTCTGGTGGGAGGCGACCGCCGCGAGCATGGCGACGATCGCGCCCGCGATGGCGGCCGGGTTTACGTCCTTGTCGACCCGGCCCTTGGCCTTCAGCTCGGCGACGGCGTCGGTCAGGGAGCTGTTCACGGAGTTGAGGATCTTCATACGGAGTTTGTAGAAGCGTTTGTCGCCCTCGGCCGCGCCCAGATCGATCACCCGCAGGATCGCGTCGTTCCGGCGCCAGAACTCCAGGAATCCGTCCACGAGTTCCTGCGCGGTCTGCCACCCCGCTTTGCCGACCCACGAGCGGCCCGCGAGCAATTCGGTCAATCCGGCGCCCTCGGCGGCCATTTGCTCGGCGATCTCCAGGACGGCGCCTTCGACGTCCGGGAAGTACTGGTAGAACGTCGCGGGCGAAGTGCCCGCCTTCCGGGCGACATCGATGACTTTGACGTCCCGGTACGGGGAGGAGCTGAGCATCTCGCTGAGGCAGTCGAGCAGCTTCTGCCGGGTCGCCTGCCCACGCCGGCCGGCCACGCGGCCGTCGACGGTACGCACTTGTCCTGTCATGCCGTCAGCTTACCGACGGGTGATCGGAGCGCGATTCGGCCGACTGCAAATGGGGTGCATGGGGGTGCGGAGCGGGCTATTCCTGGTGGGCGGGGTGCCTGGGTCGCCGTTAGTTTGGCGGTATGGCCGAAAACAGTGGATCCGCGCACCCAGAGGCGTACCCCGAGGGCGTCCCGTGCTGGGTGGACGCCCAGCTGCCCGACGTGGCGGCGGGCCGGCGCTTCTACGGTGGGCTTTTCGGGTGGTCCTTCGAGGAGCGGGCGGACGGTTCGGGGGTGTGGGCCCGGCTGGACGGGGAGCCCGTCGCCGGGCTGGGACGCAAGGCGGACGGGCGGATGCCCACCGTGTGGACGGTCTTCTTCGCCACCCCGGACGTGGCCGCGCTGGGCTGGCGGATCCGGGACGCCGGCGGCCAGCTGGTCTCCGCGCCGCTGGCGGCCGGGCGGCTGGGCACCGGGGCGTTGGTCGCCGACCCTGAGGGCGCCGTTTTCGGGCTGTGGCAGGCCGGCAGCCACCAGGGGTTCGGCAAGCGGCACGAACCGGGGACGTTCGCATGGGTCGAGCTGTACGCCCGCGATCCCGGGTCCGCCGACGCCTTCTACAGCGGGCTGTTCGCCGACGCCCTGTTCGCCGCCGACGCCGAGCCCGACTTCGGGCGGGCGGCGGTCGCCGATGTCTTCGCCGAGGGCATGCCGCCGCATTTCCTGGTCCACTTCCGGGTGCCGGACTGCGCGGCGGGCCTGGAGCGGGTGACCCGGCTGGGCGGCCGGGTGCAGGCCGAGCCGTTCGTGACCTCGTACGGAACCGTGGGCATCGTCACCGACGACCAAGGGGCGTTCTTCGCGCTGCTGGAGCGCTGACCGTCGGCTGCTGATTGAGTGCTGACCGTTGGCAGCCGGGGTGCTGACCGTCGGCTGCTGGAGCGCTGACCTCCGGATTTGCCGTTCCGGCCCGCGCCTGAGCAGCCGGGAGGCCCGGAGAATCGGCCGTTCTTCCTCCCCTCATATCGATAAAAGGCCGGAGACACCCCGATTTGTCACCGGGTTCGCAACCTGGGCGCCGGACAGGAAGAATCGGGGTGCGTGCCGCCATGGCGGTGCGGTGGTGAGACGCTGCACTTCGGTCGCGTCCAGTTGTGGGTGACGCGGCTCGTACGGGGAGGTGGCAGGCAAGTGGTGGATCAGCTGACGCAGCACGATCCGCGGCGGATCGGTCCGTTCGAGGTGCTGGGACGGCTGGGCGCGGGGGGCATGGGGCTGGTCTATCTCGCGCGCTCGGCGTCCGGGCGCCGCGTGGCGATCAAGACGGTGCGCACCGAACTCGCCGAGGACCAGCTCTTCCGGGTCCGTTTCACGCGCGAGGTCGAGGCGGCCCGCGCGGTGTCCGGCTTCTACACGGCCGCCGTGGTCGACGCCGACCCCCGGGCCGCGGTGCCCTGGCTGGCGACCGCGTACGTACCCGCGCCCTCGCTGGAAGAGATAGTGAACGACTGCGGGCCGATGCCCGCCCAGGCGGTCCGCTGGCTGGCCGCCGGGGTCGCCGAGGCCCTCCAGTCCATCCATGGCGCCGGGCTGGTGCACCGGGACCTGAAGCCGTCCAATGTGCTGGTCGTGGAGGACGGGCCCCGGGTGATCGACTTCGGGATCGCCTCCGGTGTCTCGAACACCCGTCTGACCATGACGAACGTCGCCGTCGGCACCCCCGCCTACATGTCCCCCGAGCAGGCCAAGGACTCCCGTTCCGTCACCGGGGCCAGCGATGTCTTCTCCCTCGGCTCCACCCTCGTCTTCGCCGCCACCGGCCACCCGCCCTTCCACGGCGCCAACCCGGTCGAGACGGTCTTCATGCTGCTGCGCGAGGGCCCGGACCTGGAGGGCCTGCCCGGGGAACTGCGCCCGCTGATCGAGTCCCTCATGCAGATGGAGGCCACGGCCCGGCCCAGCCCCGCCGACCTCCAGGCCCAGCTGGCGCCCCATCTGTTCGGCTCCGGCTCCGACGACAGCGGTACGGCCTCGGCCTGGCTGCCCGAGAAGGCGGTCACCCTGATCGAGACCCGGCGCGGTGGCCGCCCCGCCGTCAGACCCGCCCCGCACGGCGGACGCAGCGCCGGGGGCCGCCCCCCGGGTCCGCCACCGGTCCCGCCCGTGCCCTCCCACGCGCCGCCCGTCCCGCCCCACCCGCCCGTGCCCGGCCCCGCCGGTGCCCCCGACGCCGGGCCGGTGCGGCTCGCCGGGGCCGCCGTACCCATCGGGCCCGGCCCCCGGGTCGCCGACGCCCGCGCCGCCGCCGTCAAGGCGCCCCCGCCCGAGGCCGGCCTGGTCGCCTCCTGGGCCCGCCCCGGCGGCAACGGCGCCCTGTCCGCCGTACCGTCCGCACCGCCCGCGCCCACCGCCGCGCCGACCGATCCCGCCGGTGGCGGCTGGCGGCCCTGGCGGTTCCGGATGTCCAACGACGTCTGGGGCACCCCGGCCGTCGACGGCGACCTCGTCTACGTCACCTCCTTCGAGGTGCACGCCCTGGACGTGGCGACCGGGCGGCGCCGCTTCAAGACCCGGGACGTGGCCTGGTCCATGTCCGTCGCCGACGGCCGCGTCCACGCCTCCGACGGGCCCACGCTCTTCGCCCTCGACGCCCGCACCGGCACCGACCTGTGGCGGCTCCAGACCGAGGCGTGGGTGTACTCCCTCAAGGCCGACCGGGGCACCGTCCTCACCGGCACCCGCGGCGGCGGCGTCCAGGCCTGGGAGGCGTCCACCGGGCAGAAGCTGTGGGAGCTGGCCGGCGCCCAGACCGACTTCGAGTCCCCGGAGGCCGGCCCCGCCCTGCACGAGGGCACCGCCTATGTCTGGCAGGACGCCCGGCTGCGCGCCCTCGACGCCCGCACCGGCGACGAGCGCTGGTCGTACCCGATCGGCGACGCGGCCTCCTGCGGCGGCGTCCCGGTCCGGATCACCCACGCCACCGACGGCTTCGTGTACCTCTCCGCGGGCACCCGGGTGCTGGCCGTCGACGTGGCGGGCGGCCATGTGAAGTGGCACTTCGAGGCCCCCGCCGTCTTCCTCTCCCCGCCCGCCTTCGCCCCCGGCCCCGCCGTCACCGGCGGCGGTGTCTACCTCGCCGACTACCTCGGCACGGTGTACGCGCTCGACGCCGCCGACGGCCGCGACCGCTGGCGCATCGCCACCGAGTCGCGCGCCTCGGTCGAACCCGTCCTGGTCGCCGCCGGACACGTCCACGTCGGCAGCGGCACCGGCCTCTACACCCTGGACGCCGTCACCGGTACGCCCAAATGGCGCTTCCAGGCGGGCGGCGACATCGTCGGCGCCCCCTCGGTCGCCGAGGGCCGCATCCACTTCGGCTCCACCGACCACCTGCTCTACACCCTCAAGGCCGACGACGGCCGGCTGCGCTGGAAGCTCGCCACCGGCGGCGAGATCACCGGCTCCCCGGTGGTGCGCGACGGCATCGTGTACGCGTGCAGCAAGGACCGCTGCGTCTACGCCCTGGACGCCGAGAAGGGCACGGGGACCGCCCGGACGGCCTGAGAGGCGAGTACGTACGGAGGTGCGTCCCCAGGGCTCCGGCGAGGAGCGCGGGGCGGCCGTCGTACCGGGCTCGGAAGGGGTGCCGGACGGCCCTCGTCACCGGGAGTCGAGCGGTCGTCATCGCTCCCATGGCGAACGCTGCGCCCTGTCCGCACGACCCGCGTGTGCGGCCACTCGTACGCCTATAGGGTGCTCACATGTTCGCACGGGGGCAGTTTCTCAAGTTAACAGCGGTGTCGGTGCTCGTGATGCTGACGCTGACGGGGTTCTCGAACAAGACCGGGGGCACGAGCGGCAAGAGCGGCAGCGGCGGGTGCAGTAACTCCAGCCAGGACCATGACAGTTCCTCCTCGTCCAGCGGGGGCACCACGGGTTCCACGACCGGCTCCACGACCGGCTCCACGACCGGCGGTGCCACCTCGGGCGGTTCCACCGTGCTCAGGGACGGAGCGGCCGTCGTGGTGACCTGCGCGAGCGACAAGTGGCCACACGCGACCATCAACGTGACGAACCCGAACGCCAGCGAGGCCGCGTTCGACGTCGAGGTCCGCTTCCGGGACGCGGCGGGCGAGGAACTCGACCTCGGCGAGGAGACCATCACCGTGTCCGGCGAGTCGTCGAAGAGTGTGTCGGTGTCCGTCGGGGCCTCCTACGCCTCCCGGGTCGATGACTGTGTGCTCGTCGATTCCAGCCCCGACGCGATACGGATGGACTGACCCGCTCACCGCACCCGGAACCCTCGGCCCGCCGCCCGCCGAACAGCTCGGCCCCACCAGCCGGGCGCGCACAGCAGGACGGGGCCGATCCCCCGGGTTCGGCCCCGTCAGTCCGGTCGTGCCGGACGCGCTACCGCGCCGTGGTGATGGGCCTCGGGCCCGGCATGCTGTTGTCCGCGAGCGCAGGGCCCGCCGCGACGGCGGTGACGCCCAGCACCAGGGCGAACGTGGCGAGGATCTTCTGGGTGAGGCTCACTTCGGCTCCTTCGGAGCGGTGGGTTGGAGCGGTGGGTTGAAGCGGTGGGTTGGAGCGGTGGATTGGAGCGGTGGGTTGGAGCAGGGAGTTGGAACAGGGAGTTGGAACAGGACACTTGCCGCGGGGAGTTGCGGACGGCGATGACGCTAGCGACGAGGGGCCGGTGAGGCGAGGAGCGAGACGCGGTCCCGCCATGATTCGGCCGGGACGCGCCCCTTGACACCCCCCCCCGCGGCCCGCCCCCCCTCGACACCCCGTCCCCATCCCCCGTCCCCCATCCCCGTCCCGGCCGCGGCGGCGCCCCCTCCGCCCCCCCGGGGCCGTCCCCGCCGAGGTGGTGGTCTACTTCCCGTCGCGCGTCAGGTCCAGGTTGGCCGGCGGGGACGGGTACTGGTTGTCCTTGATGACCGGCGGTTCCTCCGCCTTGGCCGGCGACGGCAGTTGCTGGTCCGTCGTGGCGGTCGCCCCGTCCACCGCCACGGGCGGAACGGGCACCTGGGTGTTCTCGGGCGTGATGGTGGTCTGCTGCTCGCTCATCGATTCGTACTCCTCTGCAAGAACGAGGGCAAAGGGACGAACGTCCGCCCGGAAACTCCCCCGAGGGCCGCCGGACGGACGTTCGGAGCCGCACCTGTGACGCGCGTCGGCTCCCCGTCAAGCCGCCTGCCCCCCGACGCGGCGGCGTGACTGATACGAGGATGTCGGGGCGCGATAAACGAATGCTGAACGCCCGTACGGACGTGGTGAACGGCCTGTTCAGGCCGCTGCCGTCGGCGTGAGCAGGGCCCGCACGTCGGCGGCCTCCGCCACCCCGTTCTCCTCGAACAGCCGCAGCGCCTCCCGCCAGCAGACCTGGGCGCGGTCCAGCTCGCCGAGGGAGGCGAGGGCACGCCCCAGGAGGGTGTGGACCCTGCCGCGTATCCGGTCGCCGCCGATGCAGCCGAGGGCCAGGGACTGCTCGGCGTGCTGGGCGGCCTGCGCTGGACGCCGGGCGGCCAGGTGCGTCTGGGCGATCCGGAAATGGGTGGTGCCCGCCCACAGACGCTGGCGGTGGTGGACGAAGATGGTCACGGCGTCGCCGAACTGGGCGAGCGCGTCCGGGGTCCGGCCCGCCTTGGCCAGCGCCATCCCCAGCGCGTAGTGCCCGTTGGCGAGCCGCATGGTCCGGCCGAGCCCGGACATCACGGCGAGCCCGGACCGGGCGATCTCCACGGCCCTGGCGACATCGTCCAGCGCCAGATGCGCCCGGGACAGGTTGAACAGTGTCGTGGCCTCCCCGGCCCGGTTGTCCCACCCCCGGTAGCCACGGATCGCCTCCTCGAAGAAGACCTCGGCCTCCCGGAACCGCCCCTCGTGCATCGCGGTCAGCCCGCGGTCGTTCGCCGCCCAGCTGGCCGCGGCGGGATCCTGGGCCTGTACCGCCCGTTCCATGGCGAGCCGCGCCTGTTCGGCGGCCTGCTGGATCCGGCCGGAGACCAGCAGCGCGTTGGTGAGCGTGGTGCGCGCCCGGCCCTCCGCCCGTGGATCCCCGGCGGCCCGCGCGGCCTCGCACGCGGCGACGGCCGCCGCCTCGTACTGACGGGCGTTGGCCCCCGACTCGGCCAGGTCCTTGGCCGCCCACAGCAGATCGACCCCGCGCCGCAGCCGGTCCGTTGTGACCGCCTGCCGGACAGCGGCGAGCAGGCACTCGCCCTCGGTGTACAGCCAGTCCAGGGCGGCGTTGGCCGAGGCGAAGCACAGCCCGTCGTACGCGGTGGGTTCGAGGTGGTCCATCAGCCGGTCGCCGGGCCGCTCCATGGCGTAGATCCGCGCCGCCGTCGCCAGATAGAAGTCCAGCGCCCGCGACATCGCCCGCTCCCGCTCGCCGGGCGGCTGCTCGCCCCGCTCGGCGCAGTCCCGCGCGTACAGCCGTACGAGATCGTGGAAGCGGTAGCGGGCCGGGGCCGCCGACTCCAGGAGGGACGTGTCCACCAGGGACTCCAGGAGGTCCTCGGTGTCCTCGGGCGGCAGGTCCAGGAGGGCCGCCGCGGCGGCCAGCGAGATATCGGGGCCGTCGGCCAGGCCCAGCAGGCAGAAGGCGCGGGCCTGGGCCGGTTCGAGCTGGCCGTAGCCGAGTTCGAAGGTGGCCTTCACCGCCAGGTCGCCCGCCCGGAGTTCGTCCAGGCGGCGGCGCTCGTCCGCGAGCTTGGCCGCGAGGACCGAGACCGTCCAGGTGCGGCGGGCCGCGAGCCGGCACGCGGCGATCCGGATCGCCAGCGGCAGGAAACCGCACGCCCCCACCACGTCCAGCGCGGCCTCCCGCTCCGAGCGGACCCGCTCCTCGCCCACGATCTTCGTGAACAGGGCGAGGGCCTCCTCGGGGGACATCACATCCAGGTCCACCAGATGCGCGCCCGCCAGATCCACCATCCGCACCCGGGAGGTGACCAGCGCCGCACAGCCCTCCGTGCCCGGCAGCAGCGGTCTGACCTGCGCCGCGTCCCGCGCGTTGTCCAGCAGCACCAGCACCCGCCGCCCGTCGAGGACCGAGCGGTACAGCGCCGCCCGCTCCTCCAGGGTGTCCGGGATCGCCGCGTCCTGTGTGCCGAGCGCGCGCAGAAAGGCGCCCAGCACCGCCTCGGGCTCGGCGGCTCGCGGTCCCGCGCCCTGGAGGTCGATGTACAACTGCCCGTCCGGGAAGACCGCCCGCGACCGGTGCGCCACATGCACCGCCAGCGTCGTCTTGCCCACCCCGCCGATCCCGGCGACCGCCGACAGCGCCATCACCCGGCCCTCCGCCGCGCCGAGCACCTGGCTCAGTTCCTGTACGAAGCCGGCCCGGCCGGTGAAGTCCGGCACCGTCGCCGGGAGTTGCGCCGGGCGCACCGGGGCGGTCGCCGGACCGGCCACCGGCGCCGACGGCTCCGCGAGCGCCGGGTCGGCGCGCAGGATCCGCTCCTGCAACTCCCGTAGCCCGGCGCGCGGATCGACGCCCAGTTCCTCGCGCAGCAGGCGGCGCGTGTCCGCGTACACCGCGAGGGCCTCCGCCTGCCGTCCGCTGCGGTACAGCGCCAGCATCAGCAGCTCGCGCAGCCGCTCGCGCAGGGGGTGGGCGGCGGTGAGCGCGGTCAGTTCGGAGACCGCTTCCGCGTGGCAGCCCTGCTCCAGGTCCATGTCGAGGCGGGATTCCAGCAGTTGCAGCCGCCATTCCTCCAGCCGCACCCGCTGGGCGTCCGCGTAGGGTCCCGGCACGCCCGCCAGCGGCTCGCCGTCCCACAGCGCGAGCGCCCGGCCGAGGACGTCCCGAGCATGGAGCAGATCCCCGGCGCCGCGCGCCTTCTCGGCCTGTGCCGCCAGCTCCTGGGCCACCGCCAGGTCCAGGGTGCCCGCGCCGATCCGGCGGATCGCGTAGCCGCCGGACTCACTGACCAGCACCCCCGGATCGAGCACCTTGCGCAGCCGTGAGGCGTAGGTGCGCAGCGCGGCGAGCGCCTGCGAGGGAGGATCCTCGCCCCACAGCGCGTCGATCAGTTCGGCCGCGGTCGCGGTACGGCCCTCGCGCAGCAACAGCGCGGCCAGCAGCGCCCGTTGCTGGGGCGACCCGGTGGCCAGCGCCTCCTCACCCCGCCAGGCCCGCACCGGCCCGAGCACCCCGAACCGCAGCCCGCCGCCGGGTCCGCCCGCGTCGACGGGCCCCTCGGCGCTGTCCCCTCCCCCCGCCGTGCCCGCCTCACCCGTGTCCGGACGCCGCTGTGCCGGCACCCGCGGCGGTACCCCGTCCATCGCCCGTCCCCCTAGACATCCTGAACACCCCTGTCAGTTTGCCTTGCGCCGGGCGGAAACGTCAGGCGTGAGAGACGGCGCTCACAACCCGGCACGCGGTACATCACAAGTCCCTCACATCGTCTTCGCCCCATTTACGACCTCTGCCCCGGCCGGACGGATCACTCGACCGGGAGGTTCCCATGGCTGGAGCCGATCACATGGCCCACGGCGGACCCTCGCCCCGCCCTCACCCCTCCAGATCCACCCGCACCGTGAGCAACGACGCCCCCACCACCCGCACCGCCGCACTGTTCCCCCGAGGCAGCGTCCGCAGACGCGCCACCGGGTCGTCGTCCGGCAGGACATGCGCCGTGCCCGCGTGCCACCGCCCCCGCAGCCGGACCCGGACGCGCGGATCGGCGCGGATGTTACGCACGTACTGGGACCGCTCGCCGAACTCGGAGACGAGCCAGAAGGAGTCCCCGACCCGGCGCCCGCCCACCGGGGTGCGGCGCGGCCGGCCGGAGACCCGGCCCGTGGTCTCCAGCAGGATCTGACCGGGCATCCGGCGAGTGAGCGGATTCACCACCCGGCGCTGAAGGGTGGTGACGGCGCGGAATCTGAGGTCGGCGAGCCGGGACGGAGAAGGCGACGGTTGGGCCATGGCGACGAACTCCTGACGTCGATGTGAATGGTCGGCCACGCGCGGATGGACGTACCGTCCGTCGCATCCCTGTGTACCCACCTCTCTTGCTTCAATGGTCGCCGGTACGGGTGGCTGAGAGCGGGTGGCTGCGGCATGCGGGTCATGACCTGGAATCTGTGGTGGCGGTTCGGGCCCTGGGAGGCCCGCCAGAAGGCGATCCTGGGCGCGTTACGGGACCTGCGCCCGGATGTCGTGGGACTCCAGGAGGTCTGGGACGCCGACGACGGCAACCTCGCCGAATGGCTGGCCGGCGAACTCGGCCTGCACGCCGTCTACGCCCCCTCGCACGCGCCCGAGCGCTGGCAGCGGCGGATCGGTGACCCGGGGGTCGGCATGGGCGTCGCGGTCCTCAGCCGCTGGCCGGTCCTGGAGCGGGCCACGCTGCCCCTGAACGCCCCCGCCGACCTGGACGACGGCCGCCTCGCCCTCTACACGAGGCTCGCGACCCCCTCGTACGAGGTCCCCTTCTTCACCACCCACCTCACCTCCGCGTCGTACGGTTCGGCCGTCCGGGTGGGGCAGGTGACCGCCCTGGCGGAGTTCGTGCGCGCCCACCGGGGGGACACCCCTTTCCCGCCCATCATCACCGGCGATTTCAACGCCTTCCCCGACTCCGACGAGATCCGCCTCTTCGGCGGCCAGGTGACCGCCCCGCCGGTCCCCGGCCAGACCTTCTACGACGCCTGGCAGTACGCCGACCAAGGCGCCCCCTGGGCCACCTGGGACCCGGCGAATCCGTACGTCGCCCCGGGCGGCTACCCACCCGCCCGCGTCGACTACATCCACGTCGGCCCACCCGGCCCCGACGGCCTGGGCCGGGTCCGCGCGGTGCGCCGCGCGGCGGACGGGCCGGTGGAGGGGGTGTGGGCGTCGGACCACGCGGCGGTGGTGGCGGACCTCGCGGGTCCGGGCGAGGCGGACGATTAGGCCGGCCACGGGGGAGGCCGACGTTCAGGTCGGCAGGCGCCAGTGCGGTCCGTCAGGACTGCCGAGCCAGACGATCTGCTCTTCTTCGGTCACGGCCATGCCGAAGGCGGTCTGATCGGGGGCGCCCGCCCGCTGCCATACGGTGATCGCGTCCTCGACCTGGTCCCACAGGCGCAGCGGGCCGTCCTGGTGGACCGTCCATCCGTCGCCATCGGGTTCTGTCCACGCCTGCGAGCCGGTGGCGACGTCGATCAGTACGACGTCGGTGCCGATGTGAACCAGTTCGGCGGAGGGGGCCGCGAGCTGGGCGACGAACAGGGCTGTCCAGTCGTCCAGGAGGTCCGGGGGCACCTGGGTAGGCCGAGCGAAGCCGGGGCGCCGCCACAGCGTGGGCCGGGGCGGGCGTTCGTGGGGCCGGGCGAGCATGTAGGAGATCTGGCCGCCGGTGAACCGGCCACGGGCCACGCCTTCGTCGTCGAGGGTGAGTCGGATGAGGCCGGAGCCGAGCATCCAGCCGCTGAGGGTGGTGACGACGCTTCCTCCATCCTGGAGCTGCCACAGCCAAGGTGGAGGAATGGAACGGACCGCGCACGTCGCGATGATCGTGCCGTACTCCCCGCCCTCGTGATGCCCGTCCAGGCCGTCACCGACGACGAGGTGGGGCGAGTGGCCCGAGGCGGCGAGGTGCTGTGCGGCGGCTGCGGCGACTTCTTTGTCGTACTCGATCGAGTACACGGAGGTATCGCCGAGCCGGTGGCTCAGGATCGCGGTGGAGTAGCCGGTTCCCGTGCCGATCTCCAGGACCTTGTCTCCGTCGTGGAGGTCGGCCAGCTCCAGCATTCCCACGACGAGGGAGGGCAGGGTGCTGGACGAGGTCGGGCGTCCGGGGAATGCCTCCTCGGCACGGTCGGCGGTGATGCCGTCGACCTGGGTGACCCAGGTGGTGTCGGAGTACACCATGCGCAGCCAGGCATCCTCGCCGATGCCCGCGCGGCTGACGGGCTCCCAGCGGGCGCCGTCGGGGCGGAACACCGTGTCGCCGAGGAAGAGTTCCCGGGGGACGTCTTCGACGGCCGCGCGCCATGCCGGGTCGGCCAGGTGGCCTTTCGCAGCCAGGGTTTCGGCGAGGTGGTGGCGGAGGGGGGAAGCGGTCGTCATCGAGGACCTCGGTCCGGTTGCTGAAGCTGGTCGGCGATCGCGTTGACGATCTGGTCGGTGATGGGGTCGGGGAACCACGCGAACTGCCCGTTCGGATTGCACTCGTAGAAGTGCCAGCCACCGGCCTGGTCGAGCCCGAAGTCGAAGGCGCCGAAGGCCAGCCGGAAGTGCGCGAGGTACGCGTGCACGGCTTTCGCGATGTCCGGCGGCGGCTCGATCAAGGAGTAGCGGAGGGCGTCGTAATGGCGGCGCCAGTCGAGGCCGGGAGATCCGTCGATGCGAACGGCGAAGAGTCTGTCGCCGACCGCGGTGAGCCGGACGTCGGCGGTTTTGGCCACCCGCCGCTGGAAGAGGTGCACGGTGGCCGCGACACCGGTGTCCAGGTCGTCCAGGGCGACTTCCTCGACCCACACGGTCAGGCCCCGGCCGCCCTCGTCGGCGTAATTGCTGTTGTAGAGAGGTTTGTAGACGACCGGCCCGTGCTCGCTCGCGAAGTCGCGCGCCGCGGCCGGATCATTTGTCAGCAGTGTCGGCGGTAAGCGGAATCCGCAGTGGGCCGCCGCGGTGAGCTGCGCGGGCTTGTACTCCGCGGCCCGGTTCGCCCATGGGTGATTCACGTAGTGCGACTCGGGGAGAAGGGCCGCGAGAATGCCGCCGAGGCCGTATCTGGCCTGTTCGGCACACCACTGGCTCTCCGCGCTGCCGAGTCCCGGCGGGCCTGCGTACGGCCGGGGGCGGCGCCAGTACACCGAGCGCACATGGTCCAGCGCGAGTGATCTCGTGGTGGTGTCGATCGTGCCGCCCAGCCCGGATTCATCCAGGCCCGCCTTCACCGTGACCTCGCTGGGGAAGTCTCCCGGATCGAGCCTGACCACGGGCACCCGGCGCCGCGCCAGTTCCTCGAGGACGAGGTCGGCGGTGGAGTCGTCCAGGCGGGTCACGACGAGAACGGATGACGACGGGTTCAATCCTGGTCCCCTTCCTGATCGTTGCCTTCGTCGGCGTTGGCTTCGCCGTCCAGAGAGGTCTTCGGTTTCGTCTCCGCGACCGTCTGGCTCCTCTTGTGCCGGTCCAGGGTCGGCGTGCCGTGCTCATCAGACCCGTTCCAGACCGCAGTCTGAGTGTCCGGGTCGAGTACCGCTGTGACCGGGCCCTCCACCACAGCGGGCTTGGGGAATGGCCTCATGCGGGTGAGTCCATAGGGTTTCACCGTTGCCATGACCTTTTGACCTCCGGGTCGTCAGTGGGTGATCAGCTTCGCGGTTCGGCAATCTGCTGGAGTAGAGCAAATTTGGACATATCGGCAGCTGTAGTGGCTGGGTCCTGGTGCAGGGGGCAGCCGTGCTGCAAGTACGCGCGGCGGCCTGGCCGCCGCTAGCAGGTGTCTATGTCGGGTGTGGGTTCGATCGGGCCGATGCGGCTGTGGTTCTGCCGCGCCCGGGGGCTTGTGTCTGCCTGACAGATCGAGCAGCTCCGGCCGGGGGCCTCCGCGAAAACCCGTTGGCGACCCATGGCGGCCGCTGCTACTTTCCCGGAGGCCGTGCGAGAGAGCGAGGAGGTGGTACCCGTGAACGTTGTATCGACATGGGTGCTCCCCTCCGGGGTCACGGTCGGGCGGTAGGTCGTCCGGGAGCGCCGTTCCAGCGCACTCCCGAAAGGCACGACCATGCATTTCACCTCCGAGCAGCGCCATGACGACGGCGTCCTCGAACGTGAACTCACCCTCGGTGAGATTCCCGGCATCCTGTGGACGCCTGGATCCGCATCCGTATCCGCACCGGCGCCGCTGATCCTGCTCAGCCCCCCGCCCCTCGGGCTGCGCAAGATGTACCCCCGACTGGCGGGCCGGGCCCGGCACTCCGCGGCGGACGGTTTCGCCACGGCCACCATCGAACTCCCCGGAAGCGGCGACCGGCCCCGTTGGCCCGCCGCCGAGCAGGCCGTCGCCGACCTGCGCCGGGCGATGGAGGCCGGCGAGCCGGTCAGCGACGAGATCATCGACGCCCTGATCCTTCCCCTGGTCGACAGGGCGGTCCCGGAATGGCAGGCCGCGCTGGACGCCCTTCTGTCGCTGCCCGAGATCGGCGGCCCGGTCGGCTACTCGGGAGGCGTGATCTCCCTCGGCACCCGGCTGGCGGTGGTCGAGCCGCGCATCTCGGCCGCCGTTCTGTTCGCCGGGAGCTTCGTCCCCCGCACCATGTTCGAGGAGGCCCGCCAGGTCACCATTCCGCTGCACGTCCTGCTGCAATGGGACGACGAAGGGAACGACCGCCAGGCGGCCCTCGACCTGTTCGACGCCTTCGGCTCCAAGGAGAAGACCCTCAACGCCAACATGGGCGGGCACACCGGCGTCCCTCAGCACGCGGGGGACGCCGCGGCCAAGTTCTTCACCCGGCACCTGAAGTGAGACCGGGCCGTCAGACCGGCCGCAAACCGTAGCCGCTGTCTGTCGGCCACGACACTGCCCATCGAGACGACAGGCCCTGCCCGATGGCGGGGCCTGTTTCACGCCGGTCGGACAGGTCGGCCCGCCGGGCGGCTCGGTGCGCACGGGGCTCTTTCGCCGGGGGTAAGGGGAGTGGGGGGACGGGCACGGCGGCTTCCTGTCGTGGTCGGCGCGCTCTTCGGGAGCACGGGAGTACGGGAGCCCCGTCCGCGGTGGCGGTAGGCGTGGCCGCCCTCCGACGCCCCGGAAGCCAACCGACCTCCGGGGCGGCGACGTGCCGTCACGGACCGAGCGCCACAAGGCGGCTCGGTCTGCACTCCAACAGCCCCTCAAGCCGGGTCAGTAGCGCGGCATCGGGGCCAACCCGTGACTCCCCGCGAGGATTTAAGACCCGGCCCGGCAACGGCTCCGGGTGGGGCTTCGCCTCAGCCTCCGCGACCTCCACCGGCGGACGCACAAGAGGCATCACCGCGTACACGACCTTGCCGCCCGAGGGGTGGTGGTACGAGTCCCAGCGCTCGCTCAACAGCGTCACCAGGGGCAGGCCGCGCCCGTCCTCGGCATCCGACTCAGGCGTCCGCATCCTGGGCAGGACGCGGCTGGTGTCGTAGACCTCGACCAGCAGCTTCCCACCGGTCATGCGCAGCCGGACCGCCACGAGTGGCAGAGTCTCGCGGTCCCGATACGTCACGCCGGGCTCGATGGTGCCGGTGGCCCGCACGGCGTTGGTCAGCAACTCCGAGGCGATCAGGGTCACGGACTCGCGCATGTGGGCGAGGCCCCAGTCGTCCAGCGCGTTGGCGGCGAACTGCCGCCCGAACGGCACCGCCCTGGATTCGGCCGCGTGTTGGAACCAGTACGTCATCCGGTCCATGTCGCGCTCACCTCCCGGCACCGCGAGCAGGCCGACAGCCTGCGGCGACCGCTGCCGGGCAGCAGACGGTCAAGGACATACGTGATGAGGGTCAAGGGTCGGTCCTTCCAGACGATCCGGGCCACGCCCAAATGCGCGGTCCACCTGCCGCGATGTGCGCACGGCGGTGATGCGGAGCCGCTCCGCGAGCCTTGCGCCCGTTGAGAGCGGCGTCGACTCATAGCGACGGTCCCGTCACGGTGAGTGCCGCGCCGATCCACAGCATGGCCTTGCAGCAGGGTCCTGTGCAACTGGTTCGTATGCATCAGCTGCATTTGGGATGGAGCTTGGCGATCCGGCCCCGCGTGAGCCAGACTCGGCCCTGACCCGCGCATGCGCATGAAGGGATGTGAGCGTGACCGCGAAGCCGCCGACGGTCCGCCGTCGTCGTCTGGCAGCAGAGCTGCGACGGCTGCGGAAAGCCGCCGAGCTGAGCCACGAGGAGGTGACCGAACAGACCGGCATCAGCCGCACGACGCTCTATCGCATCGAGAGCGCCCGCGTGACGCCCCAGCCGCGCACCGTGATCGCGATACTGGACACCTACCGGGTCGGCGACGCTGACCGCAGCGAGATCCTCGAACTCGCCAAGGGAGCAGACACGCCGGGGTGGTTGCGTCCCTACCACTCCGACCTGCGCGAACAACTCACCGCCTACATCGCCTTCGAGGCCGAGGCGTCAGGGGTCCGCAACTATCAGAGCCTGTTCATACCGGGCCTGCTCCAGACCGAGCGGTACGCGCGCGCTGTGATCCCCGGCGTCTGGCCATCGGCTACCACCAAGGACATTGACCAGCACGTACAGGCGCGCATGGAACGCCAAGCGCTGCTGACCAAGGACAACCCCCTCGACTTCACGGTGGTCATCGATGAGGCCGCGCTACGGCGCTGCGTCGGCGGACCCGCCGTCATGGTTGAGCAAATGCAGCGGCTACAAGTGGCCGCCAAGCAGCCGCACATCGGCGTGCAGATCATCCCGTACGCGGTGGGTGCGCACCCCGGGATGCCGGGGAGCTTCAGCCTGCTCAGCTTCCCAGCCGCCGATGCGGACGAGATCGTGTACATCGACGGGATGGCCGGTGATGTCTTCCTCGAATCCGAAGCCGACATCAGCCTGTACACCGACACCTTCAGCGCCCTGCGGGCGCTGGCACTCAGCCCCGACGACTCGCTCAGCCTGATCGCGACAGCGATGCACGACCTGACGCGAGAAGAGGAGACAGCATGAACACCGCCGTCGAACTTGCCGACGCAGCCTGGTTCATAAGCTCATACAGCAGCGGCCAAGGCGAATGCGTGGAGGTCGCGAGCCTGCCAGGCGCGGTCGCCGCCCGAGACAGCAAGAACCCCACCGGCCCGGTCCTGGTGTTTGCGCGGGAGGACTGGGCAGGGTTCATCCGAGGTGTCAGTGCCGACGGGTTCCGCCCGTAGCCCACGCACCCCAGCGCTCCCGCGAATCACCGGTTCGTCAAGACGAGGCCCGAGCAGACTCGACAACTGGAGACAGCGTGAACACTCCCGACTCTCTCGCCAGCGCCCACTGGATCAAGAGCAGCTACAGCAGCGGCGAAGGCCAGTGCGTAGAGGTCGCCGCGGTTGACTGCTCAATCGCCGCCCGAGACAGCAAGAACCCCACCGGCCCGGTCCTGGTGTTTGCGCGGGAGGACTGGGCAGGGTTCATCCGAGGTGTCAGTGCCGACGGGTTCCGCCCGTAGCCCACGCACCCCAGCGCTCCCGCGAATCACCGGTTC
>NZ_JBHTZD010000005.1:188294-273642 GCF_042790455.1 Streptomyces sp. NPDC056734 | reverse complement strand
ATGGGTTCCGCCCGTAGCCCACGCACCCCAGCGCTCCCGCGAATCACCGGTTCGCCAAGACAAGGCACGAGCAGACTCGACAACTGGAGACAGCATGAGCACTCCCGACTCTTTCGGCACTGCCCGCTGGATCAAGAGCAGCTACAGCAGCGGCGAAGGCGAATGCGTGGAGGTCGCGGGCCTGCCGGGCGCGGTCGCTGCCCGTGACAGCAAGAGCCTCGCCGGTCCGGTCCTGGTGTTTGCGTGCGAGGACTGGGCCGGATTCGTCCGAGGCGTCAGCGCCGACGAGTTCCGCCCGTAACCCACGTACCCCAGCGCTTCCGCCCCGTCGCCGGAGCGGGGGCCTCCGTACGTGACACCGGCCTGACGCTTACGCCCGCCCCAAGGCTCTGAAGATCGTTTCCCAGCCGCCGGAGGACCGGAAAGGGACGCCGCCGCTCGGCCACTCGTAACGGGCACGTGAGCGGTCCGCCGTCCTGGCACTCCTCTTCCGGGTGATGGCGCCGAGGTGAGTTTCGAAGTAGTTTCAAAGTCATGGGTACCGAGAACGCGGCCGTGAACTTCTCCGAGCTCGTGAACAAGAACAAACAGACCCTCGCCCGGCTCCAGGAATCGCCGAGACTGCTCCTGCGCCGCAGAGACGGCGAGGATCTGGTCCTCACCACCGCCGCACGGGCCGAGCAGGACCAGACGGTGGTGTCGGCGGCCACCCGGATGCTGGCGGCGATGGCACGCCGGGAGCCCGGCAGTATGGAACTGCTCCTCGACATACTGCCGGACGCCTTCCCCTGGGTCCGTTTCCTGCCCGAGCCCGATCTCCACGCCTTCGCCGTCGAACTGGTCGACACCATGCGTGCCGCCGACTCACTCGGCAACAGCGCCTCCATCGCTCAACTTCTCATCGCCTGGCAGCACACCGCCGAGGTCTACTCCGACCCCGAACTGCTGGCCGCGCTGACCCAGGACCACGGCGAGGACCACGGCCCGGTACCAGACCCTCGTGACGTCGCATGACCGCAGGCCGCGGCGACCGCGCCGCGCCCCCGGCACCCGACGGCCACTGGGAGGTCCGCTTCGCCGACGCGGCCTCGGCCAAGGGCTGGGAGAGCCTCGCCCAGCAGGCCCGTGAGAACACCTACCGCGCCTGGATCACCATGCGCACCGCCCCCGGACCGGCCATCGAGACTCCCCGCCACCACCGGCTCAAGGGCGGTCTGGCGCACGGCACCCACCGCGGGCAGATCTGCGCGCAGTGGCAGATCGAGGTGACCGGCGGTGGCCGCATCTGGTACCTCCTCGACACTCTCCGGGACACCTGCTGGATCACCTTCGCCGGGACCGGGCACCCGCGAGCCACAGACCGATGCTGACAGCCGACTGGGCGCCCTCTCAAGAGGGCCGGTGAACCGCAGGCAGCCCCGGCACCCCGGGGCCGGCCGTGATGCCTGCGACACGGACAAGGGGGACAGCGGCACGGACTTACTCGACGCCCGCCGCCCCATCCACACCACCCCGAACAGTCTCGAACAGACCCCGGAAACGACAAAGACCCCGACCGATCAAGAAGATCGCCGGGATCTCGTCAACCGCCCCCGAGCAAACTCAAGAAGGGCTCGCCCAGGTGAGGCGTTGCCCGTCGGGGCCGACATGCAGCCGCATACGGTCGGTAGACGGGCGCCCGTCCGCCTGCCACTGCGTGACCCGCTCGGTGATCTCGTCCCACAGCCGCGCCGCGCCGCCCTGCCGGACCATCCATCGTCCGCCGTCCTGGAAGACGACCGCCCACGTCACGGCGTCCACTTCGAGGGAGGAAACGGCCCTCGCCCACAAGGAAGCCACCCGACCCGTGAAGGCTTCGCCGGTCTCGTGAAGTTCGCCAGGCGCCACGGCTGCCCCGCGCACCCACTGGCCCCGAGTGCCCGGCCCAGAAGGTTGGCGGCAACGACCCCGCACCCCCTCCACCCCCGCACCCCCTCCACCCCCGCACCCCCTCCACCCCCGCACCCCCTCCACCCGCACCCCACCCACCCCGCCGAAGCCCACTCGTATCCTCGAAGGATGACGACACCCGCGACCCCCGGACCCGGACCCACCGAGAACTCCCTGCGTCGCGCCCTCAAACGTGCCCGTGACGGCGTCGCCCTCGACACCGCGGAGGCGGCGACGCTGCTCCAGGCCCGCGGCGCCGCCCTGGACGATCTCACCGCGTCCGCCGCCCGGGTCCGGGACGCGGGGCTCGAAGCGCATGGCCGCCCCGGCGTCATCACGTACTCGAAGAGCGTCTTCATCCCCCTCACCCGGCTCTGCCGCGACACCTGCCACTACTGCACCTTCGTCACCGTCCCGGGCAAGCTGCGCCGCGCCGGGCACGGGATGTTCATGTCGCCGGACGAGGTGCTGGACATCGCCCGCAAGGGCGCGGCCCTCGGCTGCAAGGAAGCCCTCATCACCCTCGGCGACAAGCCGGAGGACCGCTGGCCGGAGGCGCGCGAGTGGCTGGACGCGCACGGCTATGACGACACCATCGCCTATGTGCGGGCGATCTCCATCCGGATCCTGGAGGAGACCGGGCTGCTGCCCCACCTCAACCCGGGCGTCATGAGCTGGACCGACTTCCAGCGGCTCAAGCCCGTCGCGCCCTCCATGGGCATGATGCTGGAGACCACCGCGACCCGGCTGTGGTCCGAGCCCGGCGGCCCGCACCACGGCTCCCCGGACAAGGAACCCGCCGTACGGCTACGGGTCCTGGAGGACGCGGGGCGGTCCTCCGTCCCCTTCACCTCCGGGCTCCTCATCGGCATCGGCGAGACCTACGAGGAGCGCGCCGAGTCACTGTTCGCGCTGCGCAAGGTCGCCCGGACCTACCACGGCATCCAGGAACTGATCATCCAGAACTTCCGCGCCAAGCCCGACACCGCGATGCGCGGCATGCCGGACGCGGAACTCGACGAACTCGTCGCCACCATCGCCGTCGCCCGGCACATCATGGGCCCCGGTGGCTGCATCCAGGCGCCGCCGAACCTCGTCGACGCCGAGTACGAGCGGCTCATCGGCGCCGGTATCGACGACTGGGGCGGGGTCTCCCCGCTCACCATCGACCATGTCAACCCCGAGCGCCCCTGGCCGCAGATCGAGGAACTCGCCGAGCGGTCCGAGGCCGCCGGTTTCACCCTGCGGGAACGTCTCTGCGTCTACCCCGAGTTCGTCACCCGCGGCGAACCCTGGCTGGACCCCCGGCTGCGCCCCCACGTGGCCGCCCTCGCCGACCCGGCCACGGGACTCGCCCGCCCGGACGCGACCGTCGAGGGCCACCCCTGGCAGGAGCCCGACGAGGTCTTCACCGCCACCGGCCGCACCGATCTGCACACCACCATCGACACCGAGGGCCGCACCGGCGACCGCCGCGAGGACTTCGACGTCGTCTACGGCGACTGGGGCGCCCTGCGCGAGGCCGCCGCCCCCGGCATGGTCCCCTCCCGCATCGACACCGACGTACGCTCCGCCCTCGCCACCGCCGCCGACGACCCCACCAGGCTCACCGACGACGAGGCGCTCGCCCTGCTGCACGCCGACGGCCCGGCGCTGGACGCGCTGTGCGCGGTCGCCGACGACGTGCGCAAAGCGGCGGTCGGCGACGAGGTGACGTACATCGTCACCCGCAACATCAACTTCACCAACGTCTGCTACACCGGCTGCCGTTTCTGCGCCTTCGCCCAGCGCCGCACCGACGCCGACGCCTACACCCTCTCCCTGGACCAGGTCGCCGACCGCGCCGAGCAGGCGTGGGACCTGGGCGCGGTCGAGGTGTGCATGCAGGGCGGCATCCACCCCGACCTGCCCGGCACCGCCTACTTCGACATCGCGAAGGCGGTCAAGGAGCGCGTGCCCGGCATGCACGTCCACGCCTTCTCGCCCATGGAGGTCGTCAACGGCGCCACCCGCACCGGCCTGTCCCTCCGCGAGTGGCTCACCGCCGCCAAGGAGTCCGGCCTCGACTCGATCCCCGGCACGGCGGCGGAGATCCTCGACGACGAGGTCCGGTGGATCCTCACCAAGGGCAAGCTCCCCGCCGCCACCTGGATCGAGGTCATCACCACGGCCCACGAACTGGGCCTGCGCTCCTCGTCCACCATGATGTACGGCCATGTCGACCAGCCCCGGCACTGGCTCGGCCATCTGCGCACCCTGGCCGGCATCCAGCAGCGCACCGGCGGCTTCACGGAGTTCGTCACCCTCCCCTTCATCCACACCAACGCGCCCGTCTACCTCGCCGGGATCGCCCGCCCCGGCCCCACCCTGCGCGACAACCGCGCGGTGACCGCCATGGCCCGTCTCCTGCTCCACCCCTGGATCCCCAACATCCAGACCAGCTGGGTGAAACTGGGCACGGACGGCGCCGCCGAGATGCTCCGCTCCGGCGCCAACGACCTGGGCGGCACGCTCATGGAGGAGACCATCTCCCGGATGGCGGGCTCCTCCTACGGCTCCTACAAGTCGGTCAAGGACCTGATCGCCGTCGCCGAGGCCGCGGGCCGCCCGTCCCGCCCCCGCACCACCCTGTACGGCGAGGTACCGGAGGAACGGCAGCGGGCCGCCCGCGATTCCGACGGCCACCTTCCGGCACTGCTGCCGGTCCTGGACTAGCGGAAGCAGCGGACATGGGGGCTAAGAACGCCAAGAACACTAAGAAGACTAGGAACACGGCCTCGGGCCGTCGGAGACCGAGGTGAGGTACCGGGTGCGTTCCGCCTCCGTCAGGGGGCGGCCCACCCGGTCGCACACGCTCTTGAGCCAGCCCTCCACCGTGGTGTCCCAGGACAGCAGCGCGCCGCCCTCACTGATCGACCACAGGCGCGCGCCATCGGGGGCGAAGGCGATCGAGCTGTGCCGGCCCGTCGACGTGATCCCGTCGAGCGTGAACACCAGCGGCAGCTGGACGCTCCCCATCCGCCCCCCGGTGCGGGCGTCCCACAGCCACACCGTGCCGTCGGAGGCCAGGCTCGCCACCCAGCGCCCGGCCGGGTCGGCCGTGATCATGAGGCTGTCGGCCCCCTCGGAGCGCCAGAGAAGCTTGCCGGTACGCAGGTCCCAGCGCTGGAGGATGTCACCGACGACGGCGTACAGGGCACGGTCGTCCTCGGCGAGGTACAGCCCCTGCACCGCGGAACCGGCGAGCGCCGGGGTGCGCATCCGCCCCTCCGACACCGCCGCCCGGCTGCCGGACGCGCCGACGTTCAGGCGGAACGTGCGGCGCCCGGAGGGCAGTTCGTACACGTCCACGCGTCCCTCCTCGTCCTCCACCGCGGCCAGCCCGCCCCGCTCACCGAGCGCCCGCGCGTACGCGGCCGTCTCGTACTCCTCCCGCTGCTGGGCGGTGAGCCGGGCCGTACGGCCATCGGCCAGGGTGGACGTCTCCCCGGTCCCGGGGTCGACCAGCACGACCGAGCCGTCGTTCGGTACCACCGCGACCTTGCCGTCCGCCCGGGCGGCGATCTCCGCCCGCCCGCTGTAGTCGTCGCCGGTCCGCGGGAGCGTCACGGTGTGCTTCAGGGTCAGGCCCGCCGAGGAGACGTCCCAGGTCTCCAGCGTCCCGAAGGCGGCGGTGTGGAGCGTGCGGCCCTCGGCGTCGTAGGCCATGGACTCGTACCACGACCCCGCCTCGGGGCCGGTCAGGGTCCGGTCCCCCGGGGAGCCGGGCGACCATGCCTCCAGCGTGGCGGACGTGTCCTCGTCGGGGTCGTGGCTCCAGGCGAGGCTGCCGTCCGGGCCCACGGTCAGCGGGTGCTGGGTCGCCATCATCGTCGCGTCCGGTACGTCCACGCCGGGCACGCCCGCCGAGGGGCCGGGCGCGGTCAGATTCCACAGGGCGACGGTACGGCCGTCGGCCGAGGCCAGCCGGTCGCCGTCCCCGGGGGAGAAGGCCAGCGCGTCCGGCGCCTCGACGCCGGTCAGGGTCTCCAGCGACCCCCTGCCCTCCTCGGTCATCGGGGTGCTCACCACCAGCCCGTCACTGGTGCCCACGGCGGCCCGGCCGCCGTCGGAGACGGCGAGGATCTGCGCCTCCTTGTCGAGCATCCCGGGACGCTCCCCGCAGGCCCGCTGCGCGGGCACGGTGTCCACCGGCTCCCCTTCCGGTGTCTCCAGCTCACCCTGGATCAGCTCGGCGGGCGAGTACAGGTCGACCTCGCTGTGCTTGACGAAGCCGAAGCAGAGGCCGGTCGGCGAGGCCGCCGAGAGCCAGTCGTTGAACGGGTAGAGGATCTGGTCGGACGAGGCGTACTCGGCCATCCCCTCGCCGTCCGCGGCGTACACGGTCCAGCCCACCGGGGTGACCACGAACACCTTGCTGCCCACGTCGAGAAAGCTGAGCCCCACGCTGCCGCCGATGCCGGTGTCCACGGTCTCCACCGGCTCGTCCCCGGTGTCCTCGTAGAACCTCAGGGCGCCGGCGGAGTCGATGGTGACGAGCCGCTGCTCGAAGGGCTGGAAGGCCAGCCCGTGCAACCGCCTGTCACCGCCCGCCAGCTCCCGCCGCTCACCCCCGTCCCCCAGCCCCTGGACCACCACCCGCCCCGAGACGGTCGACACCGCGAGCGCCTGCCCGTCGTCGCTGAAGGCCAGCCGGTCGACCGTGCCCGGCACCTCGATCGTGCGCACCTTGCGCGAACCGTCCGACGTCCACACCTCCACCGCCCCACCGGACGTGCCCACGGCGACATAGCGCGGCTCGGCGGTCAGCGCCACCGCCGTCACCGGGTCATCGGCGCGCACGTACCGCACCAGCCGGGGGCTGTACGTGGCCAGCCGGTACAGCGCCGAGCGCGTCTCCGGGTCGTCCCGCTCCAGCTCGTACGCCTGGAGCGCCAGCAGCGAGGCGACCTCCAGATTGTCGCCGCTGAGGTTCAGGGCCTGCGCGGCGAGCTGGCGGGCGGTGGCGAGCCGGGCCTGGTCACGGGCCGTGTCCCGCTGGACGAAGGCGAACACCGCGGCGACGGCGGCGAGGACGGCCAGTGCGGTGACCCCGGCGGTCATGCCCCGGCGAAAGCGCCTCAGGCGGCGGCGCTGGGTGATGTCCTCGCCGATCAGCTCGTCCTTGGCGCGGCGGTGCAGCGGCGCGGCGAGATCGGCCACCGCCGCCTGGAAGCGGGCGTCGCGCAGGTCGCCGGAGTGGTCCTCGCCCATCCAGCGCAGGTCGACCCAGCGCGGCTCCTCGGTGAAGTGGCCGCGCAGCGCCTCGTTGAGGCAGGTGCTGCGCTCCCAGTCGAAGTCGCCCGCGGCATGGTCCCAGGCCACCTCGCCGCCGGTCACCACGACGATCAGCTGACGCGGCCGGGGCCCGCCCCGCCACCAGATGATCTCCTGGCCCACCCACTCCGAGCGGGCCGAGCCCGGGGACGCCAGCAGCAGGAAGAAGTCCGACTCCTCCAGCGACCGCTCCAGGATGGGCCACAGCCCCGACGGGTCGGCCGACAGCACCGAATTGTCGAGGAACACCCGCAGCGCGCGCAGCCGGTTCCAGGGCCGGGCGAAGTCGTGCAGCGCCCCTCTGAGCTGGTGCGCCTTGCGGCTGTCGGCGCCGTGGCTGTACGAGATGAACGCGTTGTAGCGCACCGAAGGAGCCCCCCGTTCGATCGATGTCCACGCCATTGTTGCTCACCGTTCCCGCCCATGGAACGCCAACAACCGGGTAGAAAGGGCCAGTTGATTACCGTGCGGAGCCCCCGGAGTGAGGGGAGCGGTCCGCGCGGTGCCGGGACGGGGGCACGGATGAGTACCGAGGGACTGCGCGACGAGGGGATGCCGGTGGTGTTCCGGTCCTCGGACCGGGCGTCGCTGACGGGGCAGCGGCGCTACATCAGCGGCACCAAGTGGCGGCTGCTGCTCGCGGTCGGGGCGGCGGTGTGCGGCGCGCTCGGCTCCCGCACCGCGGTCATCGCGCTGGTCCTGGTCTTCGTCGCGACCGTCTGCGTGGAGATCTGGCAGCTCACCGAACGGCCCGAGCAGGCGTGGTACGACGGCCGCGCGCTGGCCGAGTCCACGAAGACCCTGTCCTGGCGGTACGCGGTCGGCGGCGACCCCTTCCCCGGGGATCTGCCGCTGGAGGCGGCCCACCAGCGCTTCCACCGCCGTCTGGAGACCCTGCTGCGCGAGGCGCCGCCGACCAGTCTGGCGCCGGTCGGCTCCATCGCCGTCACCGAGGAGATGAACGCGCTGCGGGTGCTGCCCTTCGCCGAGCGCAAACGGATCTATCTCCGGGGCCGGATAGGCGACCAGCTGCACTGGTACTCCACCAAGGCCAGGGCCAATGTGGTCGCCGCCCGGCGCTGGCGGCTGCTGCTGATCGGCGTGGAGGGCCTCGGCCTCACCGCCGCCGTGCTCCGGCTCGTCGGCGTCTACGACTTCGACCTCGCCGGGGTGCTGGCCGCCGTCCTGGGCGCGGGCTCGGCCTGGTTCGCGGTCCGCCAGTACGAGACCATCGGCCGCGCCTACACCTTCGCCGCCACCGAACTGAGCGTCATCCAGGGCCGGCTGTCCCACGCCGGCGAGGCCACCTGGCCCCAGGAGGTGGCCGACGCGGAGGACGCGATCAGCAGGGAGCACACGATGTGGCGGGCGTCACGGGGGACGGGGTGAGGACGGCGGACGGGGTGAGGACGGCGGATGGGGCGGGGACGGCGGACGGGGCGGGAGACCGGGATCATGACGTCCGGGGGCATCCGTCACGCACAGTACGATGATCCGACCCTGGTGCCGTCGGAGATGTCCGAGACGTCGAAGGCGTACGGGGTGTCCAGGGCCGGAGTCCGCCGGAGACTGAGGAGTTGGGTGCCGTGTCTGCTCGTCGGCTGCCCTCGTGGATCTGGATCGCCGGGCTGACCACGGGCGCTGTCGTGGCCGTCGGGGCGCTGGCCGTCCAGGCAGGTCAGGGGCCCCGTCCCGTCGCCGCCGCGAGCGGGCCCAGCCCCTCCGCGTCCGCGAGTGCGAGCGCGACGCCGGGCCCGAGCGAACCGGCCTCCGTGCGGGTGCCGGACGGCTCCGGCAGCGGACGGCGGATCGTGTACGCGCTCGGCGACCGCCGCGTCTGGCTGGTCGACGCCAGTGACGCGACCCGCCGTACCTTCACCGTCTGGCCGGGCACGGTCGACCCCGACCCGGGCAGCTACACGGTCGGTGACCGCAATGAGGCGACCACCGGCTCCGACGGCGTGGAGATCGAGAACATCGTGTACTTCGCCGCCAAGTCCGGGGTGAACATCGGCTTCTCCAGCGCGCTGGACGGCTCCTCGCCCCCGCCGGCCGCCGCGGGCGCGCAGACCGGCGGTATCCGGATGAAGTCGGCGGACAGCGCGGCGCTGTGGACCTTCGGCACGGCGGGGACGACGGTCACCGTCGTCGAGTAGCGGCCGGCAACTGGTTGACCAGCAGCACGACCCCGCTCATCAGGAACACCCGGGTCGCCGCGTCCAGCCCGTTCCAGTCCTCGGACTGCCACATGGCGAACCACTCCCCGCCGATCGCGATGAACCCGGCCCCGAACAGCAGCATCAGCATCAGCAGCCCGTAGGTGGACCAGCGCCGGGCCCGTACGGTGTCGCGCCGCGCCCAGAACCAGGTCCCGGCGATCAGCACCAGCGCGGCGACGCTCTCCCAGACGACGATCGCGACATAGGCGGCGTCCTGCACCCCCCTGCTGGTGATGGCCCGCCACCTCAGGTCCTCGTCCCCGAAGGTGGTGTCCATGGCCAGCACATGCCGTACGAACTGCTGGTTCGTCCCGAAGTCGGTGATGTTCCCGAAGGCGACGAAGGCGGTGTAGAGGGCGAGAGTGCCGGTGAGCAGCAGCGCGGCGAGCGCGAGCCCGGGGAACCCGGAGGGTGAACCGGAGAGTGCATCGGAAGCGGCACCGGAGGAGGAACCGGAAGCGGAACCGGACGCGGAACCGGACGCGGAAGGGGACTGGGGGGTGGAAGTGGTCATGTCACGGATCTTTCCAGCGCCGGGCGATGGCACACCCGTGACACCCCCTCCACACCCTCTTCCACATCCCTCCACATCCCCTCCGTCCGCGCCCCGCGTACGCCCCGCCGGTTCCCGTACGCACCCCCGCAAACACTGCGCGATCGTGACCGAACACTCACTCTCCGCATAGCGTTCCGACCCCTGATCCGACCCTTGCCCGTCGAATACAGTGCTGAGCTGTCGTAGCCGGGACGGTCGGGGCGAAGGGGGTCTGGGTGGATACGACGACGGGTGCCGCGCCCGGCACCAGGACCGGATCGGCGTCCGGTCCGGCCTCCGGTCGGGCCAACGCTCAGGCTGCCGGTCCGGCCTCCGGCCCGATGTCCGGTGCCGTGTGGGGCCGTGCCGAGCAGCAGGACTTCCGCAGCCGGGTGCGTGGCACCCTGCTCGGCGTGGCCGTCGGTGACGCGCTGGGGGCACCCGTGGACCGGCTCGCACTGGACGGGATCCGTGCCGCGTACGGGGCCGAGGGCGTGACCGATCTGGCCCCCGCCTACGGCCGCCGGGGCGCGGTGACCCATCTGACCCAGCTCACCCTCTTCAGCGTGGACGGTCTGATACGCGCCCAGGTCCGCCGCGACACCGGCGCCTGGCACCCGCCCACGGACCTGCACCGCGCCTACCTCCGCTGGGCGGCCACCCAGCGCGACTGGGGCCCGGACGAGCGCCGCGCGGAGGACGGCTGGCTGGCCCGCGAGGAGTGGCTGTACGCCCGCCGCGACCCGACCCGTGCCCTGCTGCTGGGCCTGGGCGACGAGACGATGGGCACCCTGGAGGCGCCGAAGAACCCGGCCGCGACGGGCCCCGAGGCGGCGGCCCGCTCGGCGCCCTTCGGTCTGCTGGTCGGCTGGGAGCCCCAGTTGGTGGTCCAGCTGGCGGTGGAGTGCGCGGCCCAGACCCACGGCGACCCGGTGGCGTACCTCGCGGCGGGCGCGTACGCGGTGGTCGTGCACACGCTGGCCAGGGGCGACAGCCTGGACGGTGCGGTGCAGCGGGCGCTGTCCCTGCTGTCCGCCCGTCCCGGCCACCAGCCGGTCTCGGCCGCCCTGCAACTGGCCCTTGGCGCGGTACGCCAGGGCATCCCGACCCCGGCCCGGGTGACCGAGCTGACCGGGGACGGCACCGCCGACTCAGCCCTGTCCGCCGCGGTGTACTGCGCGCTGGTCGGCGAGGACGTACGCCATAGCCTGCGCCTGGCCACCAACCAGGACGGCCCCTCGGCCGCGACGGCCGCCCTCACCGGCGGCCTCCTGGGCGCCCTGCACGGCGAAACGGCCCTCCCCCCGGCCTGGCTGGCCGAACTGGAGGGCCGCCCCACCCTCCTGGAACTGGCCGACGACTTCGCCATGGAGATGACCCAGGGCCCCTCCCTCCACGGCCCCACAGGCGCGGCCCCGGCCTGGCTGACCCGCTACCCACGGGGCGCCTGACCGCCCGGTCCTTGGCCGCTGACCGCCCAGCCCTCCGCCTTCCGGGCCGCTACCGGGACACCGGCCAAAGAAAAGACACAGAAAAGAAGGGCACCGGTCACTGCACGTCCGGGCCCAGGGCCACGCCCTCCCGCAGCTCCTCCGGGCACTGGGTGCCGCGCGGCAGCTGGTAGGGGGCGCCCAGCCGGTACGTCCCGGCCTCCGGGGCCAGCAGTACCGTCCACTTGTCGCCGTTCGCGTCCTCGGCCGCCTCCATCACACAGCCGTTGACGTTGTCGTACGTCTTCGGTGTGCCCTCCGGCCGGTTCTTGGACGCCTCCGTCTCCTGCGGCGGCTCCACACCCTTGCCGTCGGCGTCCACCAGCCCCAGCCACGGCGAGTACGGCACCCGCACCAGCACCTCGCCCGGCCGGCTCACCTCGATCGTCCAGCCGTCCTGCCCGGCCCGCTCCACGGTGGCCGGCGGATCGGCCAGCGGCACCGGATCGCTCACCTCGAACAGCTGCCAGTTGGCGTCGCCCCAGATCTGCGTCAGATACGGCTGCCCGCGCTGCAACAGCTCCCGCTCCCGCTCCGCGCCGTCGCCGTCCGGCTCGTCCTTGGGCAGCACCACGTAGTGCACGGACCAGCGCTTGAGCCACTCCTGATAGTTCGCCGAGTTCAGGGTGTCGTCGTAGAAGAGCGGGTTGAGCTCCATGTCGGCCTGCCGGTTCCAGCCCCGGGCCAGGTTCACGTACGGGGCCAGCGCGGACGCCTCGCGGTGCGAGCGGGCCGGGACCACCTCGACCCGGCCCTTCTCGGCGCCGACCTCCTGGAGCTCGTTCACCAGCGGCGCCAGCTCCCGCGCCCAGGACGCGGCCGGGGTGGTGTGCACGACGTCCTCGACCGTCTTCACGCCGATCCACACCGTGAACCCGGTCGCCGCGACGACCAGCGCGTACCACTTGCGCGAGCGCGGCACCGTGAACGGCACCGCCGCCGCCAGGGCCACCCCCGCGAACAGCATCGGCAGCCGCGTGATGTTCGACCCGATCTGCGAACTGACCAGCCACACCAGCAGCACCGACAGCGCGTACACGGCCGACGTGATCCGTACGGTCTGCCAGGCGGGCGGCACCGCGAAATACACGATCCCGGCGAAGAGGAACGGCAGGATCCCCGAGGCGAACGACATCGGCTGGGTGCCGGAGAACGGGAACGCCCACGCCGACACCGCCACCACCGCGACCGGCGGCAGCCCCAGCACATAGGCGCCCGGCCGCCGCTTCTGGAGGAACAGCGCCGCCGCCACCAGCCCCACGAACAGCCCCGCGACCGGCGAGGACAGGGTCGCCAGCGCGGCCAGCGGCGCCGCGACCAGCGCCTTCACCCAGCGCTTGCGGCGCCAGCGGTACGGCCAGCAGAACACCGCCGCGACCGCGCCCAGCGCGAACATCATGCCGAGCCCGAACGTCACCCGCCCCGACGCCGCGTTGCACAGCAGCGCGAACACCCCGGCCAGCGACGCCCACAGCGGATTGCGCACCGCCCTGACCCGCACCAGGACCAGCGCGAGCAGCGCCGCCGAGACCGTCCCGGCGATCATCATCGTGGTCCGCACCCCGAGCACCGACATCAGATACGGCGACACCGCGCTGTACGACACCGGATGCATCCCGCCGTACCAGGCGAGGTTGTACGCCGAGTCCGGATACCGCCCGGCGAACTCCGCCCACGCGTCCTGAGCCGCGAGATCGCCGCCGCTGCTGGCGAACGTGAAGAACCAGACGACGTGCAGGACACCGGCGAGGACGGTGGAGAACAGGACCGGATGCTTCAGCAGCCGCTCCCGCAGGGCGGCGAGCCGGGGACGGGGGCTCTTGTCGCCGCCCCCGGAGGGGAGGACCGCGGCGAAACGCCCTATTCGCGGCCGGGCCGAGGGGTCCGCACCGGTACCGGTCCCTCCGGCCGTCTCCTCACCCGTATCACTCGTGCCGCCGTCGGCGCGTGTCGGCTCCGCTGTGGCCACCTGAGGCACTCCCCGTGTCCCGTCTTCTGCTCCCGGCCGCGCCTCGTTCGTCCCCGCGCCACAGCGCCGTTGCCGCGACCGCCGACCTGTCCCGATTCGCGACGCTAGCAGAGACCCCGCCGGTGGGCCCCGGGGTGGGGGCCCGCCGACGGGGTGAGGTCCACGGGAACGGCGGTGCGGGTCAGCCGATGCGGGTGAGCCGGTCCGCCCAGCCCGGCTCGACCAGGTCCCGCTGGAGCGCGACGGGCACCGCGACCGCGCCACCACTGCCGTCACCGACGGTCAGTGAACCGACCTCGGTACCGGCCTTCGCGGTACGCGGCAGTTCCTTGGGCGCGAAGGACACCTTCACCTCGAGCCCGGCCCAGCCCACCGCGGTGACATCACGGGTGACGACGACCGGCGTACGGCCGCCGAGACCGTCGTCGACATACCCGACGACATCGCCCTTCTTCAGAATCGTCTCCGCGGTCAGCGCCGCCTGCGCGGCCCGCATGAGCTGGTCACCGGCGGACAGCGCGCCCTGGAGGATCGTGTTGTCCGAGCCGCCCGCCGGCTGGCGCACCACCGCGCCGACGATGGTCCGGGTCTCGCCGCCGATGTCCTTCGTCGCCGCGAAGACCAGATTGCCGAGCGCGGAGGTGGTGGTGCCGGTCTTGATCCCGACGACGTCGTTGTAGCCGACGAGCTGGTTCCAGTTGGAGTGATTGACACCCTTGTAGTCGTCGTACGACATCATCGCGGCGACCTCGCGGAAGGCGGGCTGCTCCATCGCGGCCTTCGCCAGCTTCACCTGGTCCACGGCCGTGGAGACCGTCGTGTCGTTCAGCCCCGAGGGGTCGGTGTACGTGGTGTCGGTCATGCCGAGGTCCGCGGCGGCGGCGTTCATCTTGTCCACGAACGCCTGGTCCGAGGTCGCGTCCCAGCGGGCCAGCAGCCGGGCCACGTTGTTCGCCGACGCGATCAGGATGCTCTCCACCGCCTCGCGCTCGGAGATCTGGTCACCGGCGGTGACATCGACCGTGGACTCCTGCCCGGCGTCCGACTCGTCCTCGGCGCGCTGATCGATGTCGATCATCGGGCCCTCCTCGCCACTCTTGAGCGGGTGGTCACGCAGGATGACGTACGCCGTCATGACCTTGGCGACACTGGCGATCGGCATGGGCTCCTGCTCACCGGACGAGCCGAACGAGCCGATGCCCTGGACATCGAGAGCGGCCTGGCCGTCGGCGGGCCAGGGGATGTCGGCCTTCTCGCCCTCGAAGGTGTGACTGTCCTGCGCGGTCAGTTCCAGCGACGGGGCGGGGAGCGGGCGTACGGTCTGCACGATCGCAAACACCACGAGCAGGAGCAGGACCAGGGGGGTCCAGATCTTGACCCGCCGGACCACCGTCCGCAGCGGGGTCGCCGCGGGGGGCGGGGTGTTCGTCAGCTCCGCCAGCAGGTCCAGCGGGGGCCTCGGCGGCAGCGGCTGCTGCGTCGTGCGGTCCGGCTCGACGCGGGGCAGCGCGGTCGTCCGCTCGGCGCGGGGGGGTGCGTCCAGGGGCTTGAGCGCGATGAACCTGCTGGTGCGTTCCGCTTCGGACTCGGGGGGGAGTTTGAGGGTGGTCGTGGGGTGATCGACGCGGCCGGTGCGGTGCTCGGCTTCGCCGCCGTCCCGGGTTGCGGCGCGGGCCTCGGCTTCGCCTTCGGCCCTTGCCGTGTTCCCACCCGCACCACCCGTGCGGGTCTCGTCGACGGGTGCGGGTGGCCCCTGCGGGGGGCGGTCGCCGTCGGCGGGTGCGGGTGCGTCGGTGGTGGGCTTGGAGGTGGCTCCGGCGGGCTTTCCGGCGCCGGGGGTGGTGTCCCGTACCGGTTCGGTTCCCGGCGTCGTGCGGTGCGCGGCTTCCGCCTCGGTGGTGGGCTCGGGGGCAGGTCCGGCGGGCTTCCCGTCCCGTACCGGCTCGGGTTCCGGCGTCGCGCGCCGCCCGGCTTCCGCCTCGACGTCGGGCTCGGGGGCAGTCCCGGTCGGCTTCCCGGCCTCGGGTGTGGCGTCCCGCGCCGGTTCGGTTCCTGGTGCGTCGCGCCGCCCGGCTTCAGCCTGGGGGGCGGGCCCGGAGGCAGTCCCGGTCGGCTTCCCGGCCCCAGGTGTGGCGTCCCGCACCGGTTCGGCTCCCGGCGCGTCGCGCCGCCCGGCCTCTGACCCGGTGTCCCCGTCCGCCCCGGGCTCCGCGTCCCGTTCGGCCGCTGCCGCGCGGGTCTCCCGGACCGAGGCGGGCGCGGTCGTCTCCCCGGCAGGCTTCTCGTCGTCCGGAGTCTCCGGAGTCTTTACCTCCGTCGAGGCGCCCTCGGGGGCCCCCAGAGCGCCCTCAGGGGCCTCCTGGGCGCCCGCAGAGGCCGTTCGGGGGGCTCGGGGCGCTCCGGAGCCTCCGGTGGCGTCAGCCGCCTTCTCGGGCGCTCCCGCGCTTCCGGGTGTGCCGGTGGTGTCCGCCGGGGTCGCTATCGTCCCCGGCGCCCTGTCGAAACGGTTCGCCGTCCCGGCGGTCCTCAGAACCTGCGTCGCACCGCCCACGTCCTCGCGGGCCGTCCCGGCGGCCTCCGACACCTGCGCGGAGCCGGACGCGCTCCCGGCGCCCACCGCGTTGCCGGACCCGTCCGTACCCCGGCCCTCACCCTCGCTGGAGCCGCTCGCGCTCTGGTCTCCGGCCACCTCCGGGCCGGACTCGCCCGCACCCGGGCTGGAGCGGCCCGCGTCCCCGCCGCCTCCGGTCGCCGGGCCGGACCCGTTCTCGCCCTGGCTGGAGCGGCCTGTGCCGCTGCTCCCCGTCGCCGCCGGGCCGGACCCGTTCTCGCCCTGGCTGGAGCGGCCTGTGCGGCTACTCCCCGTCGCCGCCGGGCCGGATCCGTCCTCGCCCAGGCCGGAGTCACCCGCGCCGCCGCCCCCGGTCACCGTCTGACCGGAGCCACCCACGCCCGCGTCCCCGTCTCCCGCAGCGCCGGAGCCGCTGAGGCCACTGTGCCCCGCCCGGCCGGAGCCGCCGGTGCCGCCATCCTCGCCCTGGCCGGAGCCGGCGATGTCACCATCCGCCCCCCGGCCCGAGCCCCCCGGCTCGCCCTCCTCCCCGGACGTCCGTCCGGAGCGCTCCCCGCCCCGGCGCTCGCCGGAGTCATCCGCCGCCTCGGGATCCGCCGCCTCGGTATCGGTATCCGTCGCCGTGTCGTCCGGGGCCCCGTCCCCGGGGGTCACCCAGGTCGCCACTGCCTCTCGGAGGCGGGCGGGGTCGTCGAGGGGCGGGACCGTGAGGATCCGGGTCGCGGAGTCCGTCGTGCCGTTGGGTTCGGCCGGGTCTCGGGAGACGGCGAGGCGTGGGTCGCGGGGATCGGGAACCGGTCCCCCGGTCCCCGACGTCGGTTCTGCCGACGACTCGCGCTGCTTCGACCTGTCGGGGGACTCGCCCGCCACCGATGCCTCCTCCGTGCGCCACACGCTTCCGCGCGCTGTCCGAACCATGTACCAGTGTCCTGTGTGGGGGCCTGGCCCCTGCGGTAGACGAGAACGACATACCTATCGGTTCCACTACGAACCGGTCACGCACCCTCGACAGACCAATGTGAGAGGAGTCACCCTGTCACTCATCCACGCGGGGAGGCATGGATGGGCAGGAGCCGCAGAACAATTCCGGAAGAGCTTCTGCTGCTGGCGCTGGACCCGACCACGGGTACCACCGCACAGCCGCAGTCGCTCGACCTCGGTCTGGCCGGAGCGCAGCTAGTGGAGCTGGCGCTGGCCGGACGGATAGCCCCAGATGGGGATCGTATCGCCGTGGTGGCACCACGGCCGACAGGAGATCCGACTCTGGACAGCGCGTTGGAGCTGCTGCGCAGGCGTGGCGCTCCGGTGCGTGCCGTCCACTGGATCGGCGGGCCACGACTGGGGCTTCGCCAGACGTATCTCTCGCATCTGGAGCGGTGCGGCATGGTGCATGCCGTGGCGGGCCAGATGTGCGGGGTGCTGCCGACGACTCGCTACCAGGCGACGGACACCGACATCAGCCGGGAGATCAGAACCCGGCTGGACTCCGCGATCCGCACCGGCGTACCGCCGGACCCGCGGACCGCGGCGCTCGCCGCCCTGGCGCACGCGGTCGGGCTCGGCAAGCACCTGTACCCGGGCAACGAGGGGCGTTCCTCTCGATCCCGGCTACGGGATCTGATCAGGCACGACCCCATGGGCGGCCTCGTCGCGCACGCGGTGATGGACGTCCAGAACGGTGTGGGAGCACAGCCACGCCGCAACCCGGCGACGGCCGCGCGTCCGGCCCCGGCGGGCAGGCCCGCGGCGGAACCCGCTCGCGGGGTTCCGGCGCAGCCGCACCGGGGTTCCATGGCACGTGCCGTGGCTCACTGAGCCGCAGTCACGGCAGCACACGCGCCAGGAACACCGGCACGCGCGGCGACAAACCGGCACGAACGGTCGTGCCGGCACGACCGTATGCCCCTAGACCCGGTTCGGGAGCCGCTGGTTCGAGCGGGGTGGTGAGACCTTCGTGGCCTCGCCGCCCCGCTCGGCCGTGTTTCCAGGTGTTGAGTTGTTCAGGTTTCCAGGGGCGACCAGGGGGCGTGCGGAGGCACAGAGGCGTGAACCGGTGTGTCCTCGCTGCATATCCGCCGTTTCCCAGCGGTAGTAAGCACCTTGATGGCAGTCTGCTCAACAGCAGATACGCATAGTTGCAGTTAATTTCAGGCACGCAGCCGGAGGTGCACGTCCCGTGGCGTCCAATGTCAATCCCACCGTCAGGCGACGTCGGCTGGGCCAGGAGTTGCGCCGGCTCCGTGAGCTGAAGGGCATGACGGCCGAGGAGGTCGCCGAGCGACTGCTGGTGTCCCAGTCGAAGATCAGCCGCCTGGAGAACGGGCGGCGCAGCATCAGCCAGCGTGACGTCCGCGATCTGTGCGGGGTCTATGAGGTCGAGGACGTCCGGATCGTCGACTCGCTGATGCAGATGGCCAAGGACTCCCGTCAGCAGGGCTGGTGGCATTCCTTCGGCGATATCCCGTACAGCGTCTACATCGGTCTGGAGACCGACGCCGCGAGCCTGCGCGTGTACGACCCGCAGGTCATTCCCGGCCTGCTCCAGACCCGCGGATACGCCGAGTCCCTGATCGTCGGCGCGCTGCCGGAGGCGGCCTCGGCGGACATCGACAAGCGGGTACAGGTCCGGCTGCGCCGGCAGGAACGTATTTCTGCCGCCGAGAACCCGCTGCGCCTGTGGGCGGTGCTGGACGAGGCGGCGCTGCGCCGCGAGGTGGGCAACAAGCAGGTGATGATCGAGCAGTTGGAACATCTGCTGGAGATGTCCCATCTTCCGCATGTCACCGTGCAGGTGATCCCGTTCTCGATGGGCGCCCACCCGGGTGTCAGCGGTCAGTACGCGATCCTCGAATTCCCCGACGCGGCCGACTCCAGCGTGGTCTACATCGAGGGCGTCACCAGTGATCTTTATCTGGAGAAGCCGCAGGACGTCGGAAAGTACAGCGTGATGTACGAGCATCTGCGGGCGCAGGCGCTGAATGTCGAGCAGAGCCGCCAATTCATCTCCGACACGGCGAAGGACTACGCCGGAAAGCCCTGACACCTGACAAAGGCGCCTGGATTGTGCCCCGTGAATGTGCGGCGGGGCACTCTACAGGGTGGCCTAGTGGAGAGGGAAGTCTCCACTGGAATATGCCCCCCGGTCGAGTGAATGGCCGCTCCGTTCAGCAGCGTTGGCGAGTAGCGTCGATCACGCCATCAAGCAACAACGTTGGCGTAAACCGTGTGCCGCACGGTGACAGCAACTCAGCAACTGCTTACCGGAGCGAAAATGGCAATCACACAGGGCGCGACGGACACCTGGATCAAGTCGTCCTACTCCCAGGGCAATGGCGCGTGCGTCGAGATCAAGTCCCCTGTCCTGCCGGCGATGGCCGTCCGGGACTCCAAGGTCCAAGACGGTCCCATCCTGGCCTTCCCCACGGACACGTGGAACGCGTTCGTGACCTCGATCAAGGCGTGAAGGTATGAAGGCGTGAAGGCGTGAGGGAGGGATCTTCCCGATCCTCCTCCCTGATTCTCGCTGATCCTTCCTGACCTTCCTGATCCACCACAACTCAACAAGCACCACCAACAGAGCCCTCTCGACCAGCCCGCCGTCCTTGCCGAGGGGGCTCGGCTTGTGCCCCGGCGCGGGGGCCAGATCAGCCCAGCTGGGCCTCCACCGCGGCGGTCACCTCGGGGGACTCGGGGTCGGTCTGCGGGGCGAACCGGGCCACGACGCCGCCGTCCCGGGCGACCAGGAACTTCTCGAAGTTCCAGCGGATGTCGCCGCTGTGCCCCTCGGCGTCGGCGAAGCCGGTGAGGCGCTGGTAGAGCGGGTGGCGCCCGTCGCCGTTGACGTCCACCTTCTCGGTCAGGGGAAAGCTCACGCCGTACGTCGCGGAGCAGAACTCGGCGATCTCCTCGGCGCTGCCGGGCTCCTGGCCCGCGAACTGGTTGCAGGGCACGCCGAGCACGGTCAGACCGCGGTCCGCGTACCGCTGCTGGAGGCGCTCCAGACCGGCGTACTGCGGGGTGAGGCCGCACTTGGAGGCGACATTGACGATGAGGACGGGGCCGCCCGTGTACCGGGAAAGGTCGGCCGGGGTGCCGTTGAGGGAGTTGATCTCGACGTCTAGTACGGAGTGTGCCGTCATGGGGGAATCGTAGGCGCCCCGCTCATGGCGGTTCCGGGGGGTCCGGTGCGGCGGATTCAGGGGGTCCGGCCAGCAGCGGCGTCAAGGAGGACCTGGCCCGCCGCCGTCCGTTCGTAGTACACGGACCGCCCGGCCGGGCGGCGCTCGATCAGCCCGGCGTCGAGCAGGACGCGCAGATGGCGGCCTACGGACCCGAGGCTCTGCCCGGTCAGGGCGGTGAGCTGGGTGGTGGTCAGCGGGGTGGCCAGCAGGCCGAGGGCACGCGCGCGGGCGGGACCGAGGAGGGCACCGAGGGCGGCCGGCGCCGGAACCCGGTCCGGGCCGTCGGCCAGCACACCGGCGCAGGGGTAGACGAGGGCGTAGGAGTCCGGTTCCTCCCAGGCGACCCAGCCGGTCTGCGGGGTGACCGGGACCAGCAGGAGCTGTGCGCCGGAGATCTCGCGGGGCGGGTACTCGTGTGCATTGACCTGGAGGCGGCTCTCGCCGAGCCAGCGGGTGCCGGGCCGCAGGGCGTCCAGCACCGTGGCCCAGCCGCCCCGGCTGACCTGCGCGGTACGGGCGATGACATCGGCCTCCAGGACGCGCCGGCGCCGGGGCCAGGAGGGACGTACGGCGTCCTCCCAGACGTGGGTCAGGAGGCGGGCCGCGCGGTCGGGGAGGTCGTCGCGGTCGAGGGCGGGCGGGAGCGGGGCCGCCAGCGAGCGGCGCACCTGGGCGCGGGCGGCGTCCGGGGGTGCGGCGCGGACCCGGGCGAGGGCCGCCTCGAAGCTCTCGCCGTCCCTCGGGGTGGGGGTGAGGAAGTCGGCGATCCAGTCCCGGCCCAGACCCGAGCGCACCAGCAGGGCGGTGACCGGGTCGGCGGCGAGCCGGGCGCGGTAGGCGGGCAGGTGGGCGCGCAGCCAGGCCGTCTCGCCGGGGTGGGCACCGGCACCCGCGTGCAGCACCTTGAGGGCCGCGAAGGTCTCGGCGAGCGGGGAGAGCAGGAAGCGGCTGCGGGCGAGCGTGTCCGCGTTGACCTGCCACCAGCCCATGCCGGGTCACCTCCGTTGACGAGGGTGCGGAAGGTGGTGACCCGCCACCAGCCCAGACCGGCCATCACCTCTGACGAGGGTGCGGAACGTGCCGGCCCGCCACCGCCCCGCATCGGGCCATCACCTCTGACGAGGGTGCGGAACGTGCCGGCCCGCCACCAGCCCGCATCGGGCCATCACCTCTGACGAGGGTGCGGAACGTGCCGGCCCGCCTCCACCCCGCATTGGGCCATCACCTCTGAAGAGAGGGGCGGAACGTGCCGGCCCGCCACCAGCCCCACGCCGGGTCACCACCTTTCGCGTAGGCGCGAAACGTTACCGAGGGCCTTTCCGGGCGCCGGAGACTCCCCTTCATGCGTAGTTACCGGGCACTCTTCCGCACGCCGGAATTCACGCCGCTGTTCCTGGCCTCGGGGACCCAGATCGCGGCCCAGACGGTGGCGGGTCTGGCGCTCGCCACGCTGGTGTACCGGGCGACGGGGTCACCGCTGCTGTCGGCGGTGAGCATGTTCGGTCCCTCGCTGGCCCAGGTGGTGGGGGCGACGTTCCTGCTGTCGGCGGCGGACCGGCTGCCGCCGAGGGCGGCCCTGACGGCCCTCTCGCTGTCCTTCGCCGCCTTCGAGACCGGCACGGCGGTCCTGGCGGCGCCCGGCCTCCCCCTCTGGCCGGTCTTCGCCCTGATCTTCCTCCAGGGCCTGATCGCGTCGGTGGGCGGCGGCGTCCGCTGGGGTCTGCTGAACGAGATCCTGCCGAAGGACGGCTACCTCCTGGGCCGCTCCGTCCTCAATATGACGAGCGGCCTGGCGCAGATCGTGGGCTTCGCGACCGGCGGCGCCCTGCTGGCCGTACTGTCCCCCCGCACGGCCCTGGTCCTCGCCGCCCTCCTCTACACCGCCTCGGCCCTGATGACCGGAGCGGGCCTGACGCGGCGCCCACCCCGCGCCCATGGCCGCCCGTCCCCGTCGGTGACCTGGCGCACGAACGCCCTGCTGTTCTCCTCCCGCCCGCGCCGCCTGATCCTGCTGGCCCTGTGGATCCCGAACGGCCTGGTGGTCGGCTGCGAGTCGCTCTTCGTGCCGTACGACCCCACCGCCGCCGGAACCCTCTTCGCGTGCGCGGCACTGGGGATGCTCGTCGGGGACGTCACGGTGGGCCGTCTCGTGCCGCCGCCGCGCAGACGCCGCCTGGGGCACCCCCTCCTGGTCCTCCTCGCGGCCCCGTACCTCCTCTTCGCCCTCCACCCGCCCCTGCCCCTGGCGGCGGTCCTCACCGCCCTCGCCTCGGTGGGGTTCGGGGCGAGCCTGGTCCAGCAGGAACGGCTGATGTCCCTGACCCCGGACACCCACGCGGGTCACGTCCTCGGCCTGCACTCGGCGGGGATGCTGACCATGCAGGGGGTCGGGGCGGCGGTGGCGGGGGCGGTGGCGCAGCTGACCTCGCCGGGGGTGGCGATCTCGGTGATGGCCGGGGGGTCGCTGGTGGTCACGGGGGTGTTGGCGGGGTGGGGCGGGCGTGGTGACGAGGAGGGGACGAGGGAGGCGACCAGGGAGGCAGGGGGCGGCAACTTTCCCTTCCCGCACGGTAGTTGACCGGATTCGCGGTTGCGGTTACCGGGGATGGGCCTAGGGTGACGGCACTGGGGCCGGGGAACGGCGAGGGGGGAACGCTCGTGTCGGTGCGCAGGCGGATCGTTCTGCTGTGTGTCTTCTTCGTCGTGCTCGGCAGCCCATGGGTGAGCGAACCCGTCATGGAGTTCGTCCACGGCGACCACTACGACAACGAGATCCTGCGCTGGTTCGCGGATGCGACGTACGCCGTGAGCTGGGACGTCTCCAGCGAGAGGTACTGGGGGGCCGACGTGCTCGCCGTCGCCGACATCAGCGCGGCCGTGCTGATCCTCGGCTTCGGGCTGTTCGCCGCCCGGCTCGTCGGCCGGGGCGTCCCCGGGTGGATGCGGTCCTTCGCCGCCGCGCTGATCGCCTCCCAACTCGCCGCCGGGGTGCGCTGGCTGCTCGTCACCCGCTTCCTGGACGACTCCATCCTCGACGACGGGACCACGCTGAGCGGCTATATGCGCGGCCCGGCCCTCGACTTCGCCCTGCTGGCCGGGGTGCTGCTCGGGCTGCTCACGGCGGGGCTGCCGGGGCGGGCCCGCTTGGTGGGGCTGAGTGGGCCCGCCCCGGCAGGGTCGGCCGGGTTGACCGGGCCCGCCGCGCAGGGATTCGCCACCACCACCGCCACCCCCGCACCCCGCCCGTTCCGCCGCCTGAAGGGAACCCCCGGTATGACGACTCCGCAGGTGCACATGCCGGTCGGGCGGACGCCGGGCGATGTCACCCGGTATCTGTGCGCCGCCGCCCATGTCGATGAGGACTTCGCCGACCGGGTGGTGGAGGACGTGGTCGCCGATGAGGCCGGTGCCGCGGCGCCCTCGCCCGATGTCGACCTGGTGGCGGTGGCCCATCATTGTCTGGCCGCCAAGGAGATCCGGTACCACCGTGATCTGCGGCTGGCCGCCGCCCTCGGCGTCGTCGCCGTCTGCGCACCCCTGTGGGCGCTGCTGCCCGCCGTGTTCCTGGCCGTCACCGGCGCCGCGGGCCGCTCCCGGCCCAGTCTCGCCACCCGTGGCAGCCATCAGCCCGGCGGCCGGGTCCTGGTCGCCGCCGCGCTCCAGGCCGCCGCCGTGGTGCTCGGCGCCTTCCTGATCGGCCTCGGCCTGGGCCGGCTCTCCCTGCCCGGCTTCCCCGGCTGGCTGCTCGGCGGCTACGGCGGCGGGCTTCCGGCGGTGCTGATCTCCCTGGCGGCCACGGCGTACGCGTACGCCACCGTCGTACGCCATGACATCGAGACCGACCGCAAGCTGCGCGAGACCATGACCCGGGAGCGCTTCTACCGGCTGCCGCTCCCGCCGGTCCCGCCGGACCCCTGGATCGCGAGCCGGCTGGCCGCCCTGCGGGAGGCACGGGACGGCAATGTCACCGTCTACAGCGGCTACTCCCCGTTCATGGGCTACTCGCCGACCCGCTCCACCTGGTCCCTCGCCGTCCCGCTGCTGCCCGCCGACGAGCCCCTCGACACCGGCACTGCCGCCGACGGGCCCCGGCCCTTCACCGTCACGGAACTCGTCGATCACGTACGGGAACATCTGCGGTCCGTCGCGCGGCGCGGCGACCCGGCGGATGGGCCGGTGGATGGGCCGGTGGATGGACCGGTGGACGGGCCGGTGCCGGACGACGGGGAGAGTCTCCGGTCCCTCAGCATCGAGGACCGGATCTTCGCCAGCGGTACGAGCATCGGCGATGACAGCCGGTTCATCCTGTCGAGCCAGCTCGCCCCGGCCGCCCGGCTCACCCCCGAGGCGGTCGAGGAGATCATGCTCCACCCGACCGGCACGGTCCGGCACTATCTGGCGGTGCATGTGCCGCTGTGGGGCGGGGACGTCGTACCGAGTGTGTTCCTGCACTTCTCCACCGCCGGACGCACCCTCCATCTGCACTGCGACAACCATGTCCTTGGCCCCGTCGCCGCGGACTACCACGTCGTGGACCGGCTGCGCGGACCGCTCGGCAAGGCCGGTGAACGCGGGCTGCTGCTCGCGGCCGTCGCCCGCACCGCCCGCGTCCTGTACCGCGCGCCCCTCGCCGCCCTGCGCCACGCCCGCTTCGAAACCCGGCACAACCGCCGGATGCTGGACGAACTGACCGCGCTGGAAGAGGACCCGGTCTTCGACTTCGGCGCCCGCGTCAGCATCCGCGAGCTGGGTCTGAGCCCGAACTACCAGAACTACTTCCAGGTCGTGGACGCCGCCCGCATCGTCTCCACCGTCCAGCGCCACACCCTCGCCGCGATCCGCGCGTTCCTCGACGCCCGCGGCTACGACATCACCGACTTCCGCAGCCAGCAGCAGACCATCCTCAACCAGGGCCTCATCCAGCAGGGCGGCATGAGCATCATCGGCAACCAGGCCATCGGCACGGGGGCCAGCGCGACGCAGAATGTGGGGCAGGGGAGCGGGGAGCCGGGGCAGGGGGCCGCGGCGGCCGCGGGGGCTGCCGGGGCCGGTGCCGGGCAGAAGCCCTGAGCCACCCGCGCGATCGACGTGGCGGACATCAGAAGCATGACGAACATCGGCGACATCGCGGACAGGGAGTACCGGCATGGGCAACGACGACGGCCGCAGCGAACCGCCCGTCAACAACGGCCTCGTGATCAAGGGCGGCACCCACTACGTCGGCAACCAGGCCATCGGGCACCGCGCCCAGGCGTTCTCCGGCTCGGTGAGTTTCCAGCAGCGGGCCGGTGACGAGGCCGCCGCCCGTACGGCCGAACTCCTCGCGCTCATCGAACGGTTGCTGGCGGAGAACCGCGACGCGCTCGCCGACCCCGACGCCACCACCCGGGAACTGCGCCGGCTGCGCGAGGAACTCGACGAGGAGGAGCCCCAGCCGGGGGTCCTGCGCCGCGCCCTCGACCGCCTGACCGCCTTCGCCCAGCCGGTCACCCCGCTGGCGGTGGCGGTGGGTGAGCTGTCGGTGATGGTGCGGGGGGTGCTGGGGGCCTGAGGGGGGAGGGGGAGGTGGTGAGGGGGAGGGGGTGAGGGGGGTGAGGGTCTGGGAACAAGTCGGGTGCCGTGGCGCCGGGCAGCCCCTTCAGTACCCAGGTGGCGCGGTCAGCGGGACAGTACGCGTCGCTGTTCGAGGTAGATGCCGGTGAACACGGCGACCTTGGCGCGCAGGACCCACGGGTCGAAGGGCTTGCCGATGTAGTCGACGGCGCCGGCGGCGTAACCGCGGGCCGAGTGTTCGGGGTCGGTACCCATGGCGGTGAGGAAGATGATCGGTACGTCACGGGTGCGCGGGCGGCGCTTGATGTGGGCGGCGGTCTCGTAGCCGTCCATGTCGGGCATCTGGATGTCCATGATGATCACGGCGAAGTCGTCATGGCCGAGGAGCGCCTTGAGGGCCTCACGGCCGGAGGAGACCGCGACGAGTTCCTGGTCGAGGGTGGCCAGTACGGCGGTCATCGCCAGCAGATTGTCCGGCTGATCGTCGACGATGAGCACCTTGGGCATGGTCTCCGCAGTGGTCTCCACGGCAGCGGGTTGTACGACGTCGGCGGTCTGATCCTGATCGACGTGCCCGGCCTGTTCCACCTGATCCACCTGTTCCACCGGATCCACCTGATCCACCTGATCCACCGGATCCACCTGTTCGACCGCCTCCAGTTGCCGTTCGAGCAGGGTGCAGCGCTGTTCGGCCTCGTCGCGTTGCTTCGCCGCCTCGTGCAGCTTGGCGGAGAGGCAGTAGACCTCCTCCTGCAACTGGTCGCGTTCGCGCAGCAGGCCCGTCACGTCGGGGCTCGCGGCGGCCAGGCGTTCGGCTCGGGCCCGTTCGGCGTTCCATTCCGCTTCGAGTTGGTTCAGGCGCACCTCCAGGTCGGCGATGCGATGCTTGCGCTCCAGCAGCGCGTCGCCGAGCGCGTCGCCGCGTGCCGTGGAGCGGCGGGAGACATGGTCGGCCTCGGCGAGCTGCAACTCCAGGACCTCGACGGCGTGACGGGGTGACGCGGCGGATCTGACGGCCTCCCGGTGCAGGCGGCGCACGAGGTCGATGGCTTCCGGGGTGGCGGCCGTGCCGCGGTGCTCGGCGACATCGGTGAAGAGGTTCATCACCACTTCCCAGGGCGGTACGCGGGTGCCGCTGAGGTACCGCGAGAAGGTGCCGGCATCGCGCAGCCGACGGGCGGCGTAGCGCCGGACGGAGACCTCCAGCCCCTCGAACAGCTCCCGCAGCGCCATGGCCAGCGCCCGCGACTGCGGTGTCAGTCCCTGAGGGAGAGGGCGCAGTTCACGCACGGTCGCTCCCGCCCCTCGCCGCGTCCCGCCCGACGGCAGGCCCGCTGGGGCAGGGGTCGGGGGCGATCACCTGGTTGAACACCGGCACGGCCCCACCCGCGTCGGTGAGCCCGGCGAGCACGGCCCCCATCACCCCGCCCCCGGCCAGCGCCGACAGCAGGCCGATCCCCGCGCCGGCCTGCCCGGCCAGTAACAGCACCAGCGCGCCCCGTACCGAGACGAACGACCGATCCATCGAACCCACCCCTTCCACAGCCTGGCCGTGCACCGCCGGCCAGGACGGCACGCCCCGAGCGGGCGCGCGTCGTGATGGGCCACACAATGGCGCCAGATGAATCCGTTGCGCCCGACAACCGACAAACCGGCAACATCCAGGGGTTGTTGCCGACGTCACTTGACGCCCCGCAACACTTCATGACCGGAGGTGGGAGAGGCAGGAGCCGGGGCGGGGCGGGGCGGGGTGGGAGCGGGGTCGGGGCGGGGTGGCGGCGGGTGTTGCGGGCAACGGCCGCATCGTCGGGCGGGGGCTGCGGGGGGCTGTGGGCGCTGCGGGGGTGCGGGCGCTGCGGGGCTGCGGGCCCGGCGGAGTTCGGGCCGACCGTCCGCCGACGGCGAGCAGCCCTCCGTATCACCCACCCCCACCCCCACCCCCACCCCCCGGTCGCCACATCGCCGTCACGGTCAGGCCACCGAGGCCGGTGCGCGCGAGTACGCCGAAGCCGAAATGCTCGTAGAGCGCCTCGTTGGCGGGGTCGGCCGTGGTGAGGAAGATGCCTTCGCGGGCCAGGACGGTATCCATGACGTGGGTGAGCAGGCGCCCCCCGGTGCCCCGGCCGCGTGCGTGCGGGGCGACGCCGAGGAACTCCAGGGTCCACGCGCCGGGCGGCGCCTGAGGCTCCGTGACGCGGAGGTAGCGCAGGGTGCGGAGCAGCGCGCGGGGGCCGCAGTGGCGCAGGACGGCCAGGGTCCAGGCCGTCGCCGCGCGGGCGGAGGGCTCGACGCCGGGCGGGGTGAGCACGGCGGCGGCGACCGGTGCCTCGTGCGGGGCGTCGGTCAGGACCGTCCGCCGGGCGCCCGCGAGGGTCGCCTGCGTGGCCAGGGTCGCCGCGAACCACCGCTCCCGTACGCCTGCCGAGTCGCCGCAGATCCAACGGGTGGCCGGTTCCCGGGCGAAGGCGGCGGCGAGGACGGCACGGCACTCCTCGACAGAGGCGTTCTCGCGCGCAGGGGGAAGGGACGCAGGGGGAAGGGAACCGTCAGTCATGTGCCCCCCTCGGCGGAGCCTCCGGTACGAGATGACACACCAGCAGCTTCAGATGGAACAGCGGCGCGAACCACACCAGCGCGAGCGGCACCGTCAGCCAGAAGAGATTGACCAGCACCACCGCGGTCCAGACCCCCACCGCCACCGGACGGGCCAGCTGGACCGGCGCGAACTCCACCGCCGCCGCCCCGGCGAGCAGCAGCCCCGCGTTGCCCAGCGCCCAGCCGAGATCCCCCTCCAGGACCACCGTGCCCAGCACGGCGAGGTGCAGCAGATGCGCCGCCACGAAGAGCAGCCGCGCCCGCCGGGCCCCCGGGGCCGACCGGTGGTACCAGCGCTTGGCCGCGTTCGTGGCGTTGGTGAGGATCCCGCCGATCAGATCCAGCCCGGCCACCAGGACGACGGTCAGCTGCACGGCGGACCAGGACTCCCGCGCCCCGGAGGCCGCCGGCGACCACAGCCCGGCCACCAGCAGCGCCGCGCACAGCAGCCCGCCACCGATCTCCACCGCCGATTCGCCACGGGTCTTGCCGGGACCGAGGAACCGTTCGAGGAGGCCCGCCGCTCCCGGAGGCGTCGGCGGTATCTCCCGGTCCACCACGGGTTCAGCGCGCATCCCCGGCTCCTTCCGTACCGCCCCAGAGCCCCCGCAGCAGCAGCCACACCGGGGCACGGTCCACCGCGCGGCCCGCCGCGAGGTCGGGCAACGCCCACTCGTCCGCCGCCCCCAGTACGGCGGCGGTGGCCGAGGCCATCAGTGCGGTGTCGACGTCCGTACGGACGACCCCGAGCCGCCGCCCGTCCTCGACCAGTGCGACGAACCACCCCCGCCACGCCGTGCCCCCGGCCCGAGTGAGCGCCGCCTGCGCGAGCGCCAGATCGTCCGGGTGCGCGGCCAGATGCCGGGCCAGCGTGTCCGCGCTCGACTCCAGCCGGGACCAGAAGGCCGCCGGATCCGGCGCGGGGGACTGCGGGCCGAGCGCCGCCAGCAGCCGGGCCAGCACCTCGTCCAGCACGGCCCCGAGCAGATCCTCACGGCCGTCGAAGTAGTGGTAGGCGGCGGTCTTCGACATCCCCGCCGCCTCGATGATCCGGTTGTACGAGGCGTCCTGTGTGCCCTGCTCGGCGAAGTGCGCGCGGGCCACGGCCAGGATCTCCGCCTGCCGTTCGGACGGCAGGCGGTGGAAGCGGGGGAGGGGTGGTGTCATGAGAATGAGTGTACGTACTGGTAGGGTGTACCGCTAGTACACATCATTGGTCCAGCAACTGGAGCGTCAGTGCGGCGGCGAAGGCGCGGGCGGCGCGTGAGACGGCCGCGGCCGCCGTAAGGCCGGCCCCCTCACGGCGTGCCAGCCACCCGGCGGCCCCCGCGGTGAGCGCGGCGCCGAGCACCACGATCAGCAGCACCAGTACGGCGAGCAGTACGGCGAGCAGTACGGAGGACGGGGATCCGTTCATGTCGGGCCTCCCGGGCACGAGCCGCCGCCCGGGCGTTCCGGACGGGCGTTCCGGACGGGGTGAGCCCCGACTTTCGGCGTTCCGGTTCACCGGCGTTCGCCGCGAACACAATGAACGCGGTCGCCGCCGGGGAGGGACACAGGCGCCGGACCGGACCGGAGGGGGGCCGGGACATGGGGGACGACGATCCGCTGGACGCGCTGACGCGGGCCCTGCGCGAGGGGATGCGCCGCCGCGGCCTCCAGGTCGGCCAGCTGGAGCGGCGGTCCGGGCTCAAGCACACCACCGTCAGCCAGGCCCTCAACGGCCGCAAGGTGCCCAGCACCACGACGGTACGTGCCCTGGCCCGCGCCCTGGACCTGCCCGCCGACACCCTGCTCGCCCTGCGCGAGCGCGCGCTCCGGGGCGCTGCCACCGGGGTCGACGGATGCCCGTACCCCGGCATGGAGGCGTTCGGCGCGTCGGGGCCGACCGGGTCCGCCCCACCGATGTGTCGCTGGCGGCGCTGCTCGACGCCGCCAGCCCACCGGCTGGACCTCGCCGAGGACACCTGGGGCCGAGGTGGTGTCCGCCGCCGCGAAACCGCTGTCCGAACCACTGCCCTGGGAGCTGTACCGAGAGGACCTGGTCACTTTCGGCGCCGACAGCACCACCCTCTACGGCTTCGAGGTGCTGCCGCTGTCCGACGACACGACGGTGAACGCGTGGCGGATCGGCGAGGAGCGACCGGGCCGGGGGCTGACCGAGGCGCTGCCGCCGGACTGGCGTCCGGTGCGCTGGCTGAGCGTGAGCCCGGCCGTCCCGGTGATGGCGGTGCGCGACGACGGGGGCCGCACGGGCCTGTGGGACACACGTGACCCGGCCCGCCCCCGCCTGCTGACCCTCCTCGAACCGTCCGTGGTCGCAGTGGAGTTCGCCCCGGACACCGCCGTGATGGCGACCGTGGCGGACGCCGACGGCGACGCCGAGCTTGTCTCAGGCGCGGACGAGACGCGCGTACGGGTGTGGGACATCGCCGACCCGGCCCGCCCCCGACCGATGACCGAGCCCTTCGGCGCGCCCGGGACCGCGATCGACGCGGTGTCCCTGGCGAACGGCGGGCGGACCGTGGCCACGGCGGAGCTGAGGCAGGCGGGGGCCATCCAGCTCTGGCGGATCGCGCAGGAGTCGCCCGGCTCGCGCCGCCCCGAACCGCTCGGCAAGCCCTTCGGCCATGGCGCGAGCGGCTTCGACCTGCGCCCGGACGCGCGGGCGATCGCCGTGCGAGCGGGCGAGCGGGCGAGTGTGTGGCGGCTGGACAACGGCCCGCCCACGGCGACCGTCCTCGGCAACCCGCCCGCGAGGGTCGGCGCGCTCGCCTACAACCGGGACGGAAGCCGCCTGGCCACGGCGTACACGGACCGGCCGGTGGTGCAGCTCTGGAACGCCGAGCCGTCCCACCCGGACGAAGTGGGCCCACCCCTGACCGGCCACACCACCCCGGTCGCCGCACTCGCCTTCGCCCCCGACGGCACCTCCCTGGCCACCATGGACGAGACGACCGTACGGCTGTGGCGGCTTCCGGCGTCCGCCCCGGCGACGCTGGACAGCTTCCGCTCGACGGGCCCCCTCACCTACCCGCAGGACGGCGACCTGCTGCTGGTCAAGGTCCTGGGCGAGCGGCTCCAGCTCTGGGACACGTCCACCCCTCTCCACCCCCGCTTCCTGGCCGAACTGGACGCGCCGTACCTCGCCGACGGAGTGTTCGTCCCCGACGAGCGGACCCTGATCACGTACGACGGCCTGGGCGAGGTCGCCTTCTGGGACATCGGCTCCCCGGACGCACCGCGCCGCACCGCAGCGGCGTTCGACCCGGGGGAGGGGGAGATCCGCTCCTCCGCCCTGTCCCCGGACGGACGGCTGCTCGCCGTCGCGGTCGACGAGGGCGTGAGCCTGTGGGACGTCGGCGATGCCGAACACCCCCGGCGGGCGGGCGGGTTCGAGGCACCGGAGGGAGTGACGCGGGTGTTCTTCGCCCCGGACGGCCGGGGGCTGCTCACGCTCGACTCGGCCGGGGCAGGGTTCTGGGACGTCCGGGACCCCGCCTCCCCACGGGACCGGGAGCGCGCGGGCACCGACACGGCGTACACCCTCGAGTCCGCGGTCTTCGTCACGGCGACCCGGGCGCTCCTGACGGGACTGTCCACGACGGTCCTCACCGACAGCGTGTGGATCTGGGACGTTGCGCGCCCGGTCGGCCCGGACAATCCCCACGAGATACCGACCGCGCGGACCGGCCCCGTGGATTCCATCGCCGTACAGCCCGGAACCGGCACCGTGGCGACCGGAGGGCAGGACGGTCACCTCCGGCTCTGGCACCTGGAGGACACGGAACTGCGTCCCAGGGGCGGCCCCCTCACCGGCCACACATCCGGCGCCGAAGCGGCCGTCTTCGCCCCGCACGAGAACGTACTGACAACGGCATCCGACTCGGACGGCACCCTGCGCCTGTGGCCCCTCGACATCGACGCCGCCACCCGGCAGGTGTGCGCGGCCAGCGCCGGGTCGCTCGGGCGGGAGGAGTGGCGGGCGGTGCTGCCGGAGATGGGGTACGCGTCGGCGTGCGACTGACACCGGTCCTGGGCGGGGGCGGCTACGGCGGCCCTTGCGGCCCGGGCGGGGGTGGGCGGGGGCGGCTACGACGGCCCTTGCGGCCCGGGCGGGGGTGGGCGGGTGCGGCGGACGTGCCCGATGGGGCCCGTCCGGGTACACCTGGCCGACGGGCCGGTCACTGGCCGGCCGCCCGACTCGCCACCAGGGAGATGAGGCCCGCATCGCGGAAGTAGCGATGCGGGCCATGTGCGGACGGGGCGCCGTTTCCCGTCCGCGTCGTGCCCCCGGCAGGATTCGAACCTGCGACACCCGCTTTAGGAGAGCGGTGCTCTATCCCCTGAGCTACGAAGGCCGGGATCTGTGGGAAAGCGGGCAGGAAATCGGGGTGAACCCGTGATGTCCTGCACGTCGTCCCAGGATCTTGCGTGGGTGCGCATGTCAAGGCTGCGCACCGGCGTCAGTATAGCGGGTGGGGATCGCGGGTCTGCTGTCCGATTCGGGTGGTGTGATCTTGTGGCGGGTGGTGCGGCCCGGGGCGGGAGTGAGTTCTGTTGGCGGGACCGGGCCAACCGGGGCACCGTCGGGCGGATGGACCGGCGGTCGCCGTGAGGGCCATGGAGCCGGCCAGGATGCCGGGTGAAACGTTCCCCACCTCACCCGTGTGAACGGGTCGGGGCTGTTCCTTGAGGGTGACGACGATGAGGGTGTCCGGTTCCTCTGGGGGTGAGCCGCGAACTGCGCCGCGTGGGCCCGTGGTTCGGCCATTACCATCGCGCCATGGCAGATCCCTCGGATTACGAGATCGCGGCGTGGCGTGACATCCAGCGGTTCAAGGGCCGTCCGCTGTCCCGAGCGATGAGAGGTGCCGGTGAGCGGGTGGCCACCGGCGCCGCGGAACTCGGCAAGCGGGCCACGAAGTACCTGGAGAACCACCCACGGGCTCGAACGGCGGTTTCGCGCGGGCAGGAGATCGCTGCCACGGGCGCTCGCAAGGTCAGCGCCGGGGCGCATGGAGCCGTCGATGCCCTCCCCGAGTGGAGCGGCACCGCTTTTCAGTCCGTGCGGCAGACCGTGGGGCGGGTCTCGCGGGCGGGGCTCTCCTCGCAACGCGTGGTGAGGCTCCACAAGAAGCACGGGCATGACATCGCGTCGCTGTCCGATCTGCGCCGCCTCGACCTGGAACAGATCGACGCTGTCCGTGGACGAGCGGCGAGTTGGTACTACCCGGCCGCCGCGGCGCTCTCGGGAGCGGGTGCGGGCCTGGTGATCTCCGGAGGGCAACTCGCGGTCGCCGTCTCCGCAGGTGCCGCCGCAGCGCCTTCGGGAGGTGCGATCGTCGGCGCTTTCACCGCTGATGCCGCGGTCGTCCTCGGACTCGCGTCCCGCTCCGTCGGCCAGATCTCGCTGCTCTACGGCTACGACCCCGAAGAGCCCGCCGAGAAGCTCTTCGTGATGTCGGTCGTCAACGCCGGGACGGCGAGGTCGGCCACCGCCAAGAGCGCCGCGATGGCCGACATCTCACGGCTCACCCAGGCACTCGTCCGCGGCAAGACATGGGACGTCCTGAGCGAGACGGTTGTCGCCAAGGTCTCCCAGCAGTTCGCGAAGGCATTCGGCTTCCGCCTCACCAAGAAGGGTCTCGGCAAGGCCGTACCCGCGTTCGGGATCATTGTCGGAGGCACCCTCAACTGGACCACCCTGGAGGCGATCGTCGACGCCGCCGACACGGCGTACCGGCGGCGGTTCCTCCTTGAGAAGTACCCCCATCTCGATGACGGGGAAGAATCCGGACCGTTCACCGATGGCGGCCCGGACACCCGGGATATCCCGGACACCCCGGACGACGCCGACGAGGAGATCAGCTTGCTCGGCGAGCTCGCGGACGCGGGCGGCCCCGACCTCCGCTGAGAGAGGGCCCCAAGGGCCAAGACCCCAAGGGCCAAGACCCCAAGGGCCAAGACCCCAAGGGCCAAGACCTCAAGGACCGAGCGGACCGCCCCCGACCCCGCTACACCGCCCGGCAGGGGTCTGTGAACGACGTCAACGAATTCGTGTATTGATGAAATGATCGATACTGTGTACGGTTGCGCGTATGACCGACACCCCTGCCTCACCGGCCGGCCCGCTGGTCACCGGCTCCGAGATCGCCAGACTCGCGGGCGTCACCCGCGCCGCCGTCTCGAACTGGCGGCGGCGGTACGACGACTTTCCGGCACCGGCCGGTGGTGGCGCCAACAGTCCGCTGTTCGATCTGGCCGAGGTGCAGGTCTGGCTGGACGGACAGCGTAAGGGGCAAGAGGTCTCGCCGGACGTGCGGCTGTGGCAGGCACTGCGCGGGGTCTACGGTGACGACATCCTCGGCGGGATCGCCGATGTCGCCCGCCTCCTCGCCGAGCGGCGGACGCCCGCGGGACTTCCCGCCGACGTGGCGCGGCTCGCGGGGGAGCTGGCGGAGGGCGGCGGCGCCGGGGAGGTGGTGGGCGCCCTCGCGGAGCGCTTCACCGACTCGGTGCGGCGGGCCGGATCGGACCAGGTCACCGCGGTGCGCGTCGTCCGTGCCGTACGGCACTTCGTCGGCGAGGTGGCGCCCGAGGCGACGGTCTTCGACCCGGCCTGCGGAATCGGCACACTGCTGCTCGCCGTGGGCCCCGAGCGCGGGCCCACGCGCCGGGGTCAGGAGTCCGACGCCCGCAGCGCCGGATTCGCCCAGCTGCGGGCCGATCTGACCGGACGGACCGGTCTGGTCGTCGCCACCGGGGACTCGCTGCGCGACGACCGATGGGCGGACCTGCGGGCCGATCTGGTCGTGTGCGACCCGCCGGTGGGTGAGCCCGACTGGGGGCGCGAGGACCTGCTGCTCGACACGCGCTGGGAGTTCGGTATCCCCTCGCGCGCCGAGGGCGAACTCGCCTGGTTGCAGCACGCGTACGCGCACACCGCTCCCGGCGGTCGCGTGCTCATGGTCATGCCCGCTTCGGTCGCCTACCGCAAGGCGGGCCGCCGTATCCGGGCCGAGCTGGTACGCCGGGGTGTTCTCACCCAGGTGACCGCGCTGCCGTCCGGCACCGCGGCCTCGCACGCGCTCCCGGTGCACCTCTGGCACCTGCGTCGGCCGCGCGCCCTGGGCGATGCCGCCACCGCCGTCCGGATGGTCGATCTGACGGCGGGTGATCCGGACGGGCCGCTGGAACCCGACCCCGGCCAGCTGGCGGAGATTCCGCTGATCGAGCTGCTCGACGACACCGTGGACCTCACCCCCGGCCGCCATGTGCAGGAGTCCTGTCGCGACTACGCGGCCGAGTACGACTCCCTGCGCGGTGAGCTGACCGAACAGGTGCGGCTGCTGGCGGAACTGCTCCCGGCGCTGGCCGCGGGCGCCGGCCCCGGCTCGCTGGACGGACCCACCGTCAGTGTCGCCGACCTCGCCCAGGCGGGGCTCGTCGCGTACGGGGATCCGGAACCGGTGTCGGTGAGCGACCAGCTCGACACCGACTACCTCCAGGGCTTCCTGCGCAGCGCGGCCAACACCCGGCGCTCCACCAGCGCCAGCGGCACCTTCCGCCTCGATGGAAAGGGTGCCCGCATCCCGCAGATGGACATCGCCGGACAACGCCGTTACGGGGCCGCCTTCCGTGCCCTCCAGGAGTTCGAGGAGCGAGCGCGCAGGGTGGTGGAGCTGAGCCGGGATGTGGCCGGTGTGGCGCGGGACGGCCTCGGTAATGGGGGGCTCACACCGGACAGGTGAGGGGGCCGTCATCCCGGAGGCCGGGTACGTCAGTCCGGCTGTGGCAGGAACGGGCTGGCCGTCCCGCTCCACGACACGGCGAGCGCCTCCCGCGCCCGGGTGCACGCCACGAACAGCAGGCACCGCTCCCGGAGCAGATCCGACTCGTGCTGGATGGGGTCCACTGCGGCGGGCGTCACCTCGCGGGCGAACGGCACCGCGCTCGCCGTCACCCCCAGCACGGCGACGCAGCGGAACTCCAGCCCCTTCATGGCATGCATGGTGGCCAGCCGCACCCCGTCGGCACCGGGCCCCGGACTCTCCCTGACCCTGACCACGGGCACCCGGGCCGCGGCCAGCGTGTCGTACACCTTGTCCAGGAGCACGTTGAAGCGCGAGCACACTCCGATCTCCGAGGGCCGAATCCCCTGGGCGATCCAGCCCTCGACGCGCTCCACCAGGGCCGCCACCTCCGCCTGCTGGGAGGCGTGGCCGTCCGTGTGGGGGGTGCGGCCGTGCAGCAGGGAGCGGTATCCGGCCAGACTGTCGCTGCCCTCACCGCCGAGGTCGTCGACCGAGACCGGGCTGAGGATGCCGGTGGACCAGACGAGGATCTCCTCCGTGGAGCGGTAGTTGATGCGCAGCCGGTGGGTGCGTCCGGCCACCGGGATGCCCAGGGAGCCCAGGGAGACCTTCGAGTCGTAGATCCGCTGGTGGGGGTCGCCCGTGATGAAGAGGTCGTCGCTGCCGGGTGCCACCGCGCCCCGCAGGACGCGCCACTGGGCGGGGTGCAGGTCCTGGGCCTCGTCCACCACGACATGGTCGTGGGAGGGCGCCGAGGCGGCCAGCAGTTCGGCGGCCCGCGCGCACACCCTCAGATGTGTGGTCGCCTTCTGGGCACGCAGCATCGACTCGAACTGCTCGACCGCGGACCACAGCCGGTCGCGTCGTACGGCCGGCAGGGCGCTGCCGCGTCCGCGCCGCAGGGCGTTGCGGTACGCGTCGGCGGTGCGGAGGTTCTGGGCGAGGATGACATGCCGGTACTCCTGGGCCAGGAACTGTTCCGACCACGGCAGCCCCAGCCGCTTGACGACCCGCTGCCACAGCTGCCGCTCCACCTCGTCGTTCACGGGGGAGGGGGGCTTGCCGTCGAGACGGGTCACGACACCGTGCGCGTAGGCGTTGACCGTGGTCACATCCACGCGGCCGAGCAGGGCCGCGTCGCCGTCCAGGAGCAGCGACAGGTTCTCGCGCAGCGAGGTGGCCAGGGCGTTGGTGTACGTGGTGAGCAGTATCCGGGTGCCGGGGGAGCGGGCGAGGAGATGCTTGACCCGGTGCAGGGCCGCGACCGTCTTGCCGGTGCCCGGACCACCCGTGATCTGGACCGGGCCGCCGTACGACACCCGGTAGGCGACCCGGCGCTGCGAGGGATGCAGGAACACCCGCCAGGCCGCGAACGGCTTCTCCAGGATGTCCGCCAGCTCTTGTGGCCCGGTGACGAGGGTGATCCGGCTCGTGGTGTTGGCGATGGCGACGGCGAGGCTCTCGTCCGGGTCGGGTCCCGCGTCGACCGGACGGCGGACGGCGACGACGTCCCGGTACACCTCGTCGGGGCTGAACCCCTCCGCGAGGTACTGGAGCACCTCGCACTGATCCTCGGGCAGCAGCGTCTCGAACGCCTTGAGCTGCGGCTTGTCGACGATGGTCCGCACCGCCCGCAGCACCTGCTCGTCGATGCCGAGTTCGCGCAGCACCGTGTCCGAGTACTCCGCGAAGAGCAGCGAGCCGGCCGCGGCGGCCGCCTTCTCCAGAGCGGGGGTCAGCTGCTCGATCGCGACCACGTTGCGGACTTCGAGCGCCCGCGTCACGGAGTTCGTCGTGTACAGCCGCTTGGCCGCCCAGCTGTAGGCATCGTCATGGGGGACGACGTTGACGAGCAGGAACACATCACTGCCGTCATCCGGCGCGAGGACGACACCGCGCCAGAAGTCATTGATGCGGATGGTCCGCAGGCGGGTGTCCTGGGCCTTGCGCACGGACTCCAGGTGGAGGCCCTTGTCCGCCTGGAGTTCGGGCACGGTGAGCAGCTGGAACTTCTGCATCGCCTTGCGCACGCCGGCCTTGACCTGCTTCTCCAGGACGTCGTAGCTCTCCCAGAAGCTATTGGCGAACGCGAGCTGTGGCACGAGGTGAACTCCCCACCCTGGACGGACACTTCGACACTGGGCAGTCGATCATACGCGCGGAGTGTTCGGCGCCCATGCCTTCGGGCCCATGTGTTCCTGTTCGTCCCGGCGTCCGTCTACGGGCCGCCCGGGCCGGTCATCCGCCGGGCCAGCGCCGCGATGTCCGAGAGCAGCGCGCCGGGTTCCTGGTCGAGGTCCAGGGCGTGCTGGTGCAGGAGGATGCCCGCGTGACGCACCTGGTGGGCGGCGTGCGGCGCGTTGCCCTTCGCGTACACCAGGTGTCCCTCGCGCAGACCGAGGGCCGTGCAGTACGCCAGCAGCTGGTAGAGGTCGGCGTCCGGATAGCCGTGCCGCTTCTCCTCCTTGTACTTGGCGTCCACCACGGCGCACGGCGCTCCGTCGGCGCCGTACAGCACCAGGTCGGGCTTCATCCGGATCGCGTCGGCGGTGTCGAGGTGGTGGGCGTCCTGGAGACGGGCGGTGTGCCCTGTGCCCCGGAGCACCTCCCGCAGCGCCACCGTCACGAAGTCCTCGAAGAGCCTGTTCATGTCGAACAGGAAGCCGTCGACGCGGAGCCCGCCGGGCGCGTGCTCGGCGGAGGACCCGTCCAGGACGGCACGGGCGAGGTGAAGGGCGTGGTGGTACCGGGCGTTGAGACGGGTGGGCCGCCAGCCCGGTATCGGCTGTCCCCGTACGAGCGGGGTGACATCGGCCAGGCGGGCGCGCTGGTGCAGCAGTCTGCGGCGCACCTCGACCGGCACGCCGGGCAGCCGCAGCAGCCGTTCGACGGCGGCCCGCAGGATCCGGTTCTCCGCGATGTCGGTGGTGAACTCGTCGTACGTCACTTCCGCGGGGAGCGGCATGCCGAAGTGCCGCCGCAGCTGCTCGGCCTCGCGGATACGTCCGCGGACGACGAGGGCGGTCTCCTCCGTCTCCCGGTAGCCCTGCAACAGCCCTTGCCGCAGGGCACGGTCCACCTGCCGCTCGACGGCGTGGGCGAGCGCGGGCAGCACTTCCCGGTGCTCGGCCACCGGCACCTGCCCGTCGCGCCACACACTTTTGGGGCCGCGGCTGTGGCCCAGCAGGAAGAAGAGCCGGGCGATCGGCACCTTCGGCGTGATGCGGACGATCACCGGCTCGCCGCCCGGCACGGCGACGGCCACGGCACCGACCTTGCTGCCCGCCCGCAGCGACCAGTGGCCCGGTGTGTACGGGTCCGGGGTGGCGTCCACGATGCGTGCCGCGGCGAGGGCGTGGCCGACGGCGTCGGGCAGAGCCCGGGGAACAGCCCGCGCGTGCTCAATGAGGTGCACGGGCTCGGCGTCGGCGGTCACCCCAGCGACTTCCGCAGCGCCGCGAGCCCGTACCGCTTCTCGATGTCCACGCCCTCCCCGTAGTGGTGCTCCTCCAGCAGGGGCAGGATCTTCGTCCGCCAGGTCCGCTCCAGGCCGCCCTCCCGGTGGACACCCTTCTTCATCAGGTACGAGGGCCCGATCCGGAAGTCGGGGTCGTCGATGCGGGCGTTGAGGGCGTCGAGCAGCTCGGCGGGCTCCGCGTCCTTGCCCTCCCTGGCCAGCCAGCGGCGAAGGAGCCCGCTCGTGGGTTCCGTACGCGGCGACAGTTCCACGAACGCGAAACGGCGGCGCATCGCCGCGTCCACGAGCGCGATGGACCGGTCGGCGGTGTTCATCGTGCCGATCACGAACAGATTGGGCGGGAGGGCGAAGTCCGCACCGGAGTAGGGGAGCTGGACGGATCTGTTGCGGTACTCCAGGAGGAAGTACAGCTCGCCGAAGACCTTGGCCAGGTTGGCGCGGTTGATCTCGTCGATGATCAGGAAGTGCGGGATGTGGCGGTTGCCCTCGCCGCCCGCGAGGTCGGCCAGGGTGCGCAGGGGACCGGCGTTCAGCCGGAAGGCGACCTCCTTCGTGTCCGGATCCTCCTTCGGCCGGAAGCCCTCGACGAAGTCCTCGTACGCGTACGCGGGATGGAACTGGACGAGCTTGACCTGCTCGGGCCCGCCGCCCAGGAACTCGGCCAGCTTCAGCGCCAGATAGGTCTTGCCGGTCCCCGGCGGCCCGTACAGCACCAGCTGGCGTTCGTCCGCGAGCAGGTCGCGCACCTCGCGCAGCCACTCGATGTCGTGCACCAGCAACTCGGCGGCCAGCGCGTCCGTGGGGTCCGGCAGCTTCAGTTCCCGCCGGGCGACCAGGGCGGGCAGCTCGACCGTCGGGTCGCGCTCTATGGCCTCGGCCTCCTCCTTCAGCTCCGCGTCGGTCAGGCCCAGCCCTTCGACGATGGCCCCGACCGCGGAGAGGTCGATGACGTCGTGCTGGATCGACAGCTTCTGCTGAAGCTCCTCCGGCAGTCCGTCGTACGGATATCCGCTCGGCTGCCAGTCCACCCGCCGACGCAGATTGGACCGCTGGTCCTCGGACTCCGTCTGCTCCGCGTCGCCGCTGATCTCCCCGACGTACAGCTCACCGCTGGAGATCGTGCACACGGTGTCGCCGGGCTTCATACGGGAGAGGAAGGTGTGCAGCTCCTCGACCAGCTGCTGTTTCTGGGCGTACGTGGCCGCTTCGTAGTCCTCCCCCACGAAGGCGCGCAACTCGTCCTTGCCGGTGTCCTCCGCCACGCCTTGCCGCAGACGGGAAGCGGCGAGGCTGACGAGGCCCTTGGGGTGCCAGAGGCGCCGGACCAGATCGAGCCCGTTGACGTTCGAACCGCGGATCAGCCAGGGGCCGCCGGAACCGGCCGCCGCCTGCCCCAGATAGGCCGCGAGGGAGCGCCCGTCGGGCCCCCGCCACACGCCGAGCCCATTGACGCTGCACCCCATCAGGATCGAGGCGGCGGCCGAGGGCGAGCTGCACGTGATGTCCCGGGTCGTCTCCAGCCACCCCGGTTGGCTCTCGGAGTCCCGGATCGCTCCGTCGGCGATCAGCCGCTGCCGGGTGTGGTAGGCCGTGGGCTTTCGCGTGGCGAAGGACCGCACCATGGTGGCCCGGACCGGGGAGCCCGCGGCCACGACGAAGGGCTTCTTCGCCGAGCCCTTCTCGGGTTTCAACCACCCCCGGGCCACCAGCTTGCTCTTCGGCAACTGCAACCGGAACTCCGGAAACTCCCCGGCCATGACGCCCCCCTCACCTCGCTGATCCGACCCCGCTCGCAGCGTACTGGGATCCACTGACACACCTTGCGTCGCGGGCGTCGCTCGCGGGCGAAGGCTTCGCTTCGACGGACATGGTGGCTCCTCTCCACGATGCCGGCGACCGTGCCCCTACTCGTCGTCGTCGGCCTGTTCGTTGATCAGCGGTACCAGGAGGGGGTGGACGGAGAAACCGGAGGCGTGGCCCTGGCCGGGGCCGTATTCGGTGGTGAGGACCCGGACCGCCGATTCGGAGATCAGTCCCAGCCCGCGGAGGCCCACGGTGATGCGATTGACCGGGGTGGTGAAGTGCTTGAGGGTGCGGTCCGGGTCGTAGCCGCAGATGTTGTAGACGCTCTTGGCGTCCGCGACCCCGTTCTTCGCCGCCGCGTGCCTGATCACGGCGACCCGGTCCTCGTACCCTTCGTAGCGCAAGAGGGCGAAGAGTTCCCGGAGAGCGTCGGCCGTCCAGCCGCCGTACTTCTCCTCCGTTCCGATCCGCTCGACCCGTTCGATGTCCTCCACGGACCCCACCTGGAGGCTGAACTCAAGGAAGGTCCGGTCCGCCTGAGCCGCATGGCTCGCCATCTCGTCGGCGGCCCGCGTACCGGACGACCGCGCGTCGCTGAGGGTCCCCTCACGGTTCCGCCAGAACTCCACGAGGGCCTGGTGCGGCACCCACAGGCGGTTCTCCAGCCCGCCGAGCGCGCGCAGCAGATCGCCGCGCGCCTGCTCGGTGTACCGGTACAGGTTCAGCAGGACGTTGGCGTCGGGGGTGACCAGGCCGCCCGTGAGTACGGCGGTGAAGTCGTCGGCCGTCGGGGTCCGGAAGGCCCCGAAGTCGTCGAACAGGCCCCGGCTCTCCGCACGGGTCGTCGTGTCCTTCGCCACCACTGGCACCCCCGTCGTCCCGTCCCTGCGCAAGAGGCCGTACGGTCCCTCGCGTCCCCTGGCGGGGACCGCATCGCGGCGGGGACGTCAGGGAGGGGCGGATGGGCGAGCCGCCCCAACTGACGTGTGGCCAAAGGGGCTTCAGCCGGATCGCGGACTCACCTCCGCCCACACGGTCTTCCCGCTCGGCGGGTACGGCTTCGTGCCCCAGCGGTCGGCGAGCGCCGCGACCAGGAGTAGCCCGCGGCCCGACTCGCTGTCGGTGGGTGCGTCGGCGGCGGCTCCGGGCGCGAGCGGAAGCCGCTCTCCGCGGGCATCAGTGACCGAGACCCGTACGGTGCCGGTCGCCTTGTCGAGGGTGAGGGCGATCCGGAAGTCGCGGCCCTGGACCCGGCCGTGCAGCGCCGCGTTGGAGGCCAGTTCCGCGACGATGCACTCCGCGCGTTCAGTGACGCACGGTGATACCTGCCAGGCGCGGAGTTGCTCAACAGCCAGTAGCCGGGCGAGGCGGGCGCCGCGGCGAGTGGGGGACAGGCGCTGAGCGAAAATCTGTACGGTAGCAGGGATATGGGGCGTGGGGGCGTTCATGGGGCAACTGTGGCGGGCGCGCGGAGGCGCGTTCCAGGAGCGGGGTCCGTACGGTGAGTCAGCGTACGGGGACAATCTGTAGACGGTACGTCGGTCTCGCCGTCACTCTGGGTGGATCGATCGCGGGGACCCGCGCACGTACGCACCTGGAGGTGGCCGCGCATGACGGACGACGGTACGGAGATCGGCGACGACGATGAGCTGACGGCCGACGAGGTGGAGCGCGAGCCCGCCCCCTCGGACAGTCTGCGGACCTTCGGGGCCGTCGTCCAGGCCCTGCGCGAACACGCCGGGTACAGCAGGGTCGAGTTCGCGGACATGGTCCGGTACTCCAAACACACGGTGGAGTCGGTGGAGCGGGGGCGCCGGATGCCGGACGAGTCGTTCGTGGAACGGGGGGAGGAGGCGCTGGGGAACACGGGCGCCCTCCGGAGTGGGGCGCGGTTTCTCACGCGGGCGGAGGTGGGGCTGGCGGCCTGGTTCCAGCAGTGGGCGAGGCTGGAGAAGCGGGCGGTGAGTCTGTGCACGTATGAGTGTCGGCTGGTGCCGGGGCTTTTGCAGTCGGAGGGGTACGCGCGGGCGGTGTTCGAGGGCACGATTCCGGTGGCCACGGATGACCAGTTGGACAAATGGATGGCCGGGCGGCTGAAGCGGCAGAGGATGCTGCACGAGCGGCCGACTGTTCCGTTCAGCTTCATCGTGGAGGAGCATGTCTTCCGACGCCGATTCGGGGACGCCGAGCAGATGCGGGACATGCTCGATCACGTGCTGGAGCACAGTGCGACCCGCAACGTGACGCTTCAGATCATGCCGCTGGAGGGGCGGTTGCATGCGTGTCTGGATGGACCGGTGCGGTTGCTGGAGACACCGACGGGACGGCGGTTCGGATACTCCGAGGGACAGCAGAACGGTCGCCTAATCGCTGACGCGAAAGAGGTGAGTCTCCTCCAGCAGCGCTATGACACACTGCGCTCGCAGGCTCTGAACCCCGAAGACTCGCGGGGCCTGTTGGAGCGAATTCGAGGAGAGCTATGAGGATGACCGAACTCGCCTGGTTCAAGTCGAGCTACAGCGGCAGTCAGGGCGACGACTGCATAGAGGTCGCCCTTACCGGTCAGGCCATCTGCGTACGGGACTCCAAGGACGTGGCCCGACCTCACTTCGCGGTCGGGCGCGACGGCTGGACGTCGTTCGTGCGGTACGCCTCGCGCGGCTGAGCCCTTCGGGGACCCAGCCGTACGGCGGCGGAACGTCATCCGGCCTCGGGCCGGGCCTCGTGTCGGGGGCCCTGGCCCGGGGGCGGGGTGAGGGTGGAGGTGTAGTTCTCGCCGTCGATCAGCGGGGTCTCCAGGCTGAGTCCGGCCTGTGCCATGCGGTCGTACTCGGTGAGGACCAGGCGCTTGGTGCGGTACTCGCCGTACTTGGCGATCTCGTTGTTCTTGAGGCCGCCGTTCCTGGTCTGGAACGACTCCAGGATGTAGTCAGCGTCCTCGGCTGACACTCCATAGAGGCGGAGAAAATAGGCATCCAGTTCAGCGCGAAGCTGGACGCGGCGATCCCTGCTCCAGATGAAGGGGGATCCGGTGTCCCCGAGATCCTTGGCGAAAGCGTCCATGTCCCAGGCCGTATAGATGAGTTCGAGAATGCGGGAGGAGATGAACGGGGTGTGGCTGGCCAAGTCGTCGGGGTGAGGGACGGGGAGCTGTTTCCAGGTCATGAGTGCTAGATGAATGCCGCCGACCTTCTGGCGAGCCACGAAGTCGAAGACCAGGGAACTCTGGGCCGCGACAAGCGCTGCGGTCTGGCGGGCGGGTTTGCCCGGAAACATCAACGGCAATGTGTGGAGGGCAGCGACTCTTGGAAGGATGGTAGGGATGGCGGTCCGCTCATTGGTTGCAGATGTCACGTCGCACCAGCCGATCAGCCACTCACGCTTCCAATTCACCTCGTCTAGGCGGAGGGAAACCCCTGGGACATAGGATTCCTTTCCTTTGTGAACTGCTCGCACTCGGCCAGATTCGGTGACCCAGTAGAGCGGGATCGGAAGACGGTAAGGATCGCACAGTTCCGATTCCGTGAGATAGCTGGGCTGGTTTTGGCGGTTCACGGCTGTAAGGCTTTTCACTACATCAGCCGCACGAGGATTGAAGAAGTCAACCATCTTTGCCTCGTACAACGGCAGCATCCGTTCGCCGTCCCGAACGAAGACGTTTCCCGTCAGCTCCCAGCCTTCGTCCTCCAATGAAGTTCGATCGCGGAGCAAGTCTGCGTCGTTTGCACTCCGGACCAGGTATTTGAAGACGACGGCCCATGGGTTGCCGTCGACTTGTTTTTCATTGACCAGCACTGGAATCCGGCGCTGAATGTCTGCCGTAAGGTCGGCATCCCGACGCGTTCGGAATACTGGCAGCGTTCCCGTGTTCGGGTTGATGAGCTGGATCTCACTAGGCGACAACTCGAACACGGCCTGGCCATCGGCTAGCTCGTCGGCGTGTCCTAGAGAGAAGGCGAAGCGAGCAGAGGACTCAGCCAGGTCCCGGCCCGTGAGCGAGATCAGAGAGAAGGAGTAACGGGAGTCCACCGCTGGGAAAAGCTTCTCCCGTCGGCCGTTCTCGAAGTCGTAAAGATGCTTCAAGGCGGCCCGCCGCGTCAGATCCTGAAAGAGGAACTGCGCACCTGCACCGGTAGCGATCTGAGTGGGTACGATCGTTCCGCAGCGCCCCTTGGGCGCCGTAACAGAAACAAACCTCTCGGTGAACAACTGGTCCACTTGAAGCTTGGTGACGCCACCAAGTGAAAGTCCCTTTGCACACAAGGGGAAAGCGTCAGAGGCTCCTGTGAACATGAACGTCGACTTCAGTTTGCGCCTAGCTTCCGTGTACTGCTGGCCAGCCTCGGGGCTCTCTGACATCCACGCTTCGATGCGTTTCCTGCGTGCTGTATCGCCAGAGATTTCAGCGATGGACGGCGCCACCGCACTGAAGTATTTCTTGTCCTCAAATTCAAGTCTGTCCCACGGCGGATTCCCCAACACACAGTCAAATCCCCCCGCCCACCCCGTGACCGGATCAACCCCCACCGCCGCCAGATCCCCCGGCACATGGAACACATCCGGAAACTCCAAATGCCAATGGAAGAACCGGTACTCCCCACTGAGCCGCTCGATCTCCCGATGCGTCTCCTCCAGCGCCCCCTCCCCCTCGGCATCCTGGAGTGACAAGAACACCCGCTGAGTCACCGGCGGTGCCGCATCCCCCGTCTTCTCCCACATGAACGCCGCGCACCACGCGTCGGCGATCTTGAGGGCGTCCGTGTACGCCCGGGACTTCTCCCACGCGTGATACCGCTCGGCGAGCTTGCGGACCTGGCCGAGTTTGTCCGTGGGGGACGTGTCCACGAGGGTGCGCAGCTCGGAGCCGAAGACTGTGTTGGTGACGCTCACCGACTCCTCCAGGGCGGCGTCGAGCATGACGATCCCCTGGTGTTCCTCCTTGTTGCGCTTCAGCCAGGCCGTCGCGACCGACTTCTCGTCGCCCTCCACGACCTTGAACGCCGCCTCCGGAATCCCACCCCGCAAGAGCGCGGGCGTCGCCCCGATCAGCCCGTTGCCCAGCTTCACGTGGGCGTCCAGGAAGCCGAGCGCCTTGCCGGGCTCCAGGGCCTCCATCCACAGGGAGACCTTGGCCAGCTCGACGGCCATCGGGTTGAGGTCGACGCCGTACACGCACCGGGCGATCACATCGTGCAGCGCGTGCCGGACGCTCTCCGGCGTGGGCTCCGGCGTCTGGTCGCGCACGGCCGCCACCCGCTTGGCGATACGGCGTGCGGCGGCGACCAGGAAGTGGCCGGAGCCGCAGGCGGGGTCGCAGACCGTCAGGGTGAGCAGCTCGGCGGCGATGGTCTCGCGGGCGGCGGCGTCGGACTGCCGAGCCTCCGCCGCCTTTTTCTCGCCACGCTCCTGCGCGGCCTGGATGACGGGATCGAGGGTGGAGTCGAGGAGCACCTCCACCAGCGAACTCGGCGTGTAGTACGAGCCCGTCTTCTTGCGTTCGTTGCCCGCGCGGGGCACCAGCTCGAAGGTGCGGTCCGGGCCCGCCTGGGGGACGAGGTCGAGGAGGGACTCGTAGATCGCGCCCAGTTCCTCCGCGTCGAGGGTGCGGTAGTCGACGGTCCGCAGGCGGGCCGCCTCCGAGTCGCGGACGGCCGCGAGGTGGCGTACGGCGGAGAGCAGGTGTTCGTTGGAGAGGGACAGGCCGTGCAGGGGCGCGTCCGCCGGGGTGGGGTCGAAGAGGCCGCCGAGGCCGGGCAGGCCCAGTTCCGGGCGGCCGTCCTCGTCGCCCAGCGCCCCCAGCACCAGGCTCAGGGCCTGCCAGCGGTCGGAGTGCGAGGTGCCCCGGCGGCGGCGGGACTGCTCGCGCAGGCGGGACGTCGCGAAGTAGTCGGCGTACCGCTCGCGTGCCTGCGCGGTCGCCTCCGGCGGGTGGAGCGCGTCACGGTCCTCGGCGACGAAGACGAAGAGCAGGCGGTAGACCAGGCGCAGCAGCGCCTTGTGGTAGTCGTCGCGGTCGAAGTTCTCGCGCAGGGCGCTGTTGTCCGGGTGCTTCAGGAAGCCGGTGCCCAGCTCCCTGATGGCCAGCCGGACGCCTTCGCTTATGTCGTCCAGGAAGCGCGCGCCGAGACGGATCGCGGCGTCCCGCCAGACCTCCAGCCAGCACGTCAGCTGGGAGCCGCCCTGGGGGCTCTCGAAGCGGGAGGCGTGCAGCAGGCGGTAGAGGACGACGAACTCGCTGAACAGTTCGCCGTCGAAGATGGCTTCGAGGTCGAACTCGACGTACGACGTGGTGGCGAGGGCGTTCGAGTCGCGCAGGAGGCGGAGCTGGCGGCCGTTGGTGAGCAGGGCCCACAGGTGGGCGTCGGTGCGGTTGAGTGTCTCCTGGAGCAGTGACTGGGGGGCGGGTGAGCCCGGGCCCTGGTGCTTGTCCAACCGGACGTTCCATGCCGTCACATGGACCAGCGTGTTGTCCCGGCGGTGGGTGACGGGGAACGTCTTCGTGCCGTCGGCGGCCGCGATGCCGCCGCCCCCCACCGGGGTGAGACGGCCGAAGCCCAGGGCCTCGAACAGCGGTTCCACCCAGTTGGCGCGGGCGTACCCCGTGCTGTCGGGGCGGACCGACACCTCCGGCTCCGGCGGCAGCTTCTCGCGCAGCTCGCGCCACAGCGACTTCAGGTTCTCCCACTGGCGCTCCGCCTCGTCACGGACCGAGCGGGAACCCGGGATGCGGTAGTCGGCGGGGGCGAGACCCTTGAGATCCTTGGTGGCCTTGCCCTCGGAGATCCGTACCAGCATGTCGGCCGGCAGCAGCCCGCCGACCGTGTGGACGGCGGTGAACACCTGGTGGCGGGTGGTGGCGGACATCAGGCGGACACTCCCGGAGCGGTCGCGGTGGTGGCGGTGGTGGGCAGGTAGACGTACACGCCGAGGACGTCGGCGGGCTTCTGGGCCGTGACGGACAGGCCCCGGACGATCTCGCCGGAGGCGGCCCGGACCCGTCGGTGCGAGGTGTCCAGCTCGGCGGCCAGTTCCTCGCCGTACGACGCCAGATGCTCGCGCACCTCGTCGAGCCGGCCGAGCACGCGGGTCATCGTGCGCTCGCCGTAGTGGGGGTCCGTGCTCAGGGACGCCCGCGCGTCGAGCAGCTCCGCCGCCCGTTCGGGGGCCAGCCACACGGCGTTCTTCGCGGAGCCCTCGAAGGCCACCAGCCTCGCGTCCTCCGCGACGAGCTGCTTCTCGCCGTTGCGGGAGGGCAGGGTGAGGTGGAAGCGGTAGCGGACCAGGAGCAGGGTCGTCGCGGTGCCGACGGCGTCCGTCGTGACGACTCCGCAGCGGCGGGCCGGGCGGGCACCGGGCGCCTTCTTGTCGAGCGCCGCGTTCAGGACATGGGTCGCCAGCGCGCCGACCACCGGGTCCGTGCGGACCAGGGCCGCCTCGCCGCGTGCCACCGCCGGATCGGTACGGAAGGGGATCGGCCGGTCCTTGTCGATCGCCTCCGCGCCTATGGCCGGAGCGAGCGCGTCCCGCAGTCCGGCGGGCGTGCCGCCCACCTGCGCGGTGAAGTCCTCGCCGGTGACGCGCAGCACCGCCCCCAGGGCCTCCAGCGACTCCCGTACGAACGTCGTGATCTCGCCCGCGCCGCCCAGTGCCTGCCGGATCGAGGTGACCTCGCGGGCCACGTCCTGCGGGTGGATCGAGCGCTGTGCGAACCGGGAGCGCGACGCCTTCTCGCGCTCGGCCGCCGAGTTCCAGTCGCTCGCCACCTTGTCCGCGGCCGTGTCCAGGGCTTCGGAGCCGAACAGGGTGTCCTGCTGGCCCTCCCGGCCGCGCATCAGCAGCCATTCCACGATCGCGTCCGTGACGCCCGTCGACAGTTCGTCGGGGATGGAGACGGAGATGCCGAGGTCCTTCTTGATCTGGCGGTGCTTCCTGATCAGGACTTCGAGGACCTTGCCGTCGATGCCGTTGTCGTCGCCGTAGACCGTGATGACCCGGACCTGGTCGCGGCGCTGGCCGTACCGGTCGACGCGGCCCTCGCGCTGGTCGTGGCGGGTCGGGTTCCAGGCCAGGTCGTAGTGGACGACGGCATCGAAGTGATGCTGGAGGTTGACACCCTCGGACAGACAGTCGGTGGCGATCAGCACGCGGCGGGCGGCGGCGTCCTCGCCCGCCTCGGCGGCGAGCCGCTCGATGCGCTCGATGCGCTGCTGCGGGGAGATCGTGCCGGTGACCGCCTTGACGACGGTCCTGGCACCGAGCGGGCCGCGCCTGCCGCTCTCCTTGTCGTTCGCCAGCTGGTCGGCGAGGTACTCGGCGGTCGGGATGTAGCGGCAGAACACGATCGGGTTGTGGCCGTCCGCGAGGAGCGCCTTGAGATGCTTGATCAGCGCCTTGAGCTTGAGATCCTTGGCAGGGCCCTCCAACTCCGCGGCGCGGAGCGCGAGTTCACCCAGCCGGGACCGCGGGTCGTTCTCGGCGATCTCCGCGCCCGGGGCCACGTCCATGCCCTCCATGGCGTCGCTGTCGGCCGCGTCGCTGGTGAGCGGGGCGCCCAGCAGGTCGGCCTCCTCCGCCGACGCGGCGATGGCCGCCGCCGAGCGGGTCCGCAGGGTCTGCGCGGCGGCCCGCGGCGACGACACCAGCGACCGCAGCAGCGCGATCGCCGACCACCAGGCGATCCGCGCCTCCCGCCTGCCCTGTCCGCCCGCCTCCTCGACCCGCTCACCGGCGTACGCGATGGCGTCGTCCAGCAGGGCCCGGTACTCGGGGGACAGCTTGTAGGTCTCGTCCTTGAAGTAGCGGTCCGAGGGGAACGCCGTGCGCTCGGCCAGCGAGTCGTCGCCGAGCCCGTCCTCCTTGGTGAGGTACTGGCGCACATCCGCCCGCTTGCGGGCCACGAAATGCTGGGCCAGCAGTCTCCGGCCGGACTCGGAGTCCAGGCTGACCGTCGCCAGTTCGGGCTTGACCAGCCCCAGCAGATTGCGGAACGCGGACTCCTTGCCGCTGTGCGGGGTCGCCGTCACCAGCAGCAGATGTCGGCCGGTGTCCTCGGCGACCCGGCGCAGCAGCTCGTAGCGGAGCTGGTTCTGGGTGTTCGCGGAGGTGTCGTCGGCGGCCACACAGGTGTGCGCCTCGTCCACGATCACCAGGTCGGGGCAGTGGCGGACGAAGTCGTCGCGGTGGCGCGGGGACTTGATGAAGTCCGTCGACACGATCACGTTCGGGTACTTGTCGAAGAGGGACTGGCCCAGGTCCAGGCCGCGTTCGAGACGCGAGACGGTCGACGACAGGACCAGTTCGGCGTCGATGCCGAACTTGCTCCGCAGCTCCTGCTGCCACTGCTCGGCCAGCGCGGGCGAGCACAGTACGGCCAGACCCGTCGCCTCGCCCTGCGCGAGGAGTTCGCTCGCGATCAGGCCCGCCTCGATCGTCTTGCCGATGCCGACATCGTCGGAGATCAGCATCCGGACCGTCTTCTGCCGCAGCGCCATCAGCAGCGGTACGAGCTGGTAGGCGCGTGGCTCCACCGCGATCCCGGCCAGCGAGCGGAAGGGGCCCGCGCCGGAGCGGAACCCCACGCGCAGGGCCGTGCGGAGCAGACCGGCGGCGCGCTGGTTGCCCAGGTCGCCGGGTTCCGGGGGCGCGAACCGGGCCTCCTCCACGGTCTCGAACGCCGGGAACACGGCGGCGATGTCGTCGTCCGAGCCGCCCAGCGGACGCAGCACCAGCAGATCGGGCTTGCTCTTCGGGAGCACCACCCACTCGCGGCCTCGGGCCTTCACCAGGGAACCGGTGGCGTAAGTCTGGGACATGTCGGTCAGATCCTCTGGTTCTGCGGAAGGCGGTCAGTCGGCGGCGGGAGTGCCGAAGTACTGGGCGTTGGCCTCGGCGATGGCGGTCCAGTCCTCGCCCTGCGGGAAGCGGACGACGTCCCAGCGGGCGTTGAACAGGCGTTCCTCGGCGTCCTCGTCGCGGAAGGCGTCCTGCTCCTTGTCGGGCGAGTCGACGAAGACGGCGACGTTCACGCCGGGCAGCCGGTACACGAAGTCGGGCGTCGCGTTCGCCTCCGTGAGGAAGGTGCCGGGCTCGTCCGGCAGCCGCAGACCGCACGCCTTCGCCCAGCCCAGGAAGTCGCCCCGCGCGGCGAGTCCGGCGGCCGAGGTCTCGACAGGCGTCGGCTCGGCGGGTGTCAGCTCGGTGGACATCGGCTCGGCGGGTGTCGGCCCGGAGGACGTCGGGTTGGCGGGTGTCGGCTCGGCGGGGGAGTCGGCGAGGAGGCGCCGGTACTGCTCGGAGCGGGACTCGCCCCGGGACTCCCGCCGTGCGGTGGCCGACGCGAGCCGGACCAGCAGAGCGGACACCGTGTGCCGGTCGATCAGCTGGTGGTTGAGCTGATTGCCGTACGTCAGCAGACAGTCGTAGCAGCCGCGCGCACAGGCCCGGCCGGGGCGGTGGTCCTCGTCGCCCAGGTCCTCGCCGTCCGGCCCGAAGTGGCAGATGTCCAGGGCGCGCTGCGCCGCCTTCGCCACCGCGTCGTCCTCCGCCTGGAGGCGGCGCAGCACCCCGGCGCCGCCCTCGGCCGCCTCCGTGAACAGGATGCGGCCACGCGGACCGTCGTCCGGCGGCAGCAGCTCGCTGGACAGCTCCGCGTCCTCCAGCTCGAACGCCGCCTCGATGCCCCGCTCCAGCGCGTACATCAGGGACAGCGCGATCGGCTCCGGCAGCGGCTCGGCGAGCGTCAGGACAAGGATGTTGCGACGGTCCTCCACATAAGGGATGACCCGCTTCTTGCGCCGCCGCTCGTTGCCGTCCGGGTCGATCACCGGAAGCTCGCTGGAGTCGCCGGACGCCTCGGCGGCGTCCTTGTCGTTCATCCAGCGGCCGTCCGTCAGATCCAGCCAGTAGCCCGCCGGTTCGTCGTGCTTGGCGCGCACCCGCCCGGTGTTGGTGATCCGGACGGTCGCCGAGTCGCCGTACGCCACCTGTGCGATCCGGTCGCCCAGGTCGTCATGGACGGACGCCTCCAGCCGGCCCTTGTCGGTGGCGTCACGCTGGTGGAAGCGGTACGACGTCTCCAGCTTGAAGCCCGCCCGGCGCCGCTCCTCCTCGTCCGAGGAGATCCGCTCGCGGCGGGTGGTGTACACGGTGTGCAGTTGCAGCAGCCCGTACGTCGCCGACCTCAGCTCCTCGTCGCAGAAGCCGCAGCGGTCCTCCCGGATCTCCGGGGGGTGGTGGTAGCCGCAGTGCGGGCAGCGGCGGGCCTCGCCGGTCGTCAGCTCGCCCGAGGAGTCCGGCGGCAGCTGGATGCGGGTCACCTGGTAGCGGGCGCCCTCGTGATAGATCAGCGCACCCGGGCCGAACTCCCGGATCGCGAGGAAACGGGGCCGCTGGAGATAGTCGCCGTCGCCCCGGCGCGGCCCGCTCTTCGGGATGTACGCGGCGAGCGGCAGCCGCGGGAAGCTGTACCCCGGCAGGAAGCCCTCGGACGCCAGATAGCGGTACGGGTTGAAGTCGGACAGCACCGACTTGCTGTCGACGCTCTCGTTCATCAGCAGGTTCAGCTGGGTCTCGGCCTCCCGGCGGCGGGCGTTGGCCCGGACCCGGTCGCCCTCGGTCAGGCTGTAGTCCAGACGCCGCCGGTTCTGCACGTACTGATCGTCCAGCGCGGCACGGAACAGATTCCGCCAGCGGTCGAAGGCACCGTCGAACCGCGTGGCCACCGTCCGCACCTTGTCCTGGATCCAGTCGTCGTGCCACCAGGTCGTCTCGGCGAAGTCGGGCAGCAGCGGACCCAGGACCCGCAGGGCCGCCTCGACCGTGCGCCGCCGGGCGCCCTCGTCGTGGGAGGCGAGGGAGATCTCGCTCAGCAGCGCCAGGTCCGGGTGGGGACGCTCCCCGGTGTCCGGGTACGACACATCCAGCACATCGGGGATGGAACGGCCCAGCCTGAGCCCCGCCTCCGCGATCCAGATGCCCTGGAGATGCGAGAGGACGAGATCCTCGTTGGCCAGATCCAGCCGGGGCGGGGCGACCGCACCCGCCACCATCCGCTCCGAGCGCTGGAAGTAGTACTGGTCGTGGCTGTTGCCGGTCGCGCAGTACGTGGTGACCAGCGCGGGCTGGCCACTGCGCCCCGCGCGGCCCGAGCGCTGCGCGTAGTTCGCCGGGGTGGGCGGCACATTGCGCATCATCACCGCGTTCAGCGACGAGATGTCGACGCCCAGCTCCATCGTCGGGGAGCAGTACAGCAGCTTCAGCTCCGCCTTGCGGAACGCCTCCTCACGCTGCACCCGGTCCTCGGGGGAGACCTGCGCGGTGTGCTCACGGGCGAACAGGCCGGACAGCGCGCCCGCCGCGTCCTTGTACAGATCCCGGAAGAACGTGTTCACGCGCGGGCCGTCACCGCTCTGGTACGTCCGGGTCAGCGGGTCGTGCGTTCCGGTCTCGCCCTTGCCCGCCCGCCAGACGAGCGACTGGGCGGCCACCCGGTAGCCCGTCGCCGCCGGGCCGGTGGGCCTGCGATAGCGTCCCGCGCGCTGGGGCGTGACCTCCACCTCCTTCACCAGGCCCGCCTTCGCCAGCACCTTCAGCAGGTCCGCGATGACCACCTGCACATCGGCCTGCTCCATGCCGCCGGGCCGCACCCTGAACGATTCGTCCGCGCGCCCCAGATACTTGCCGAACTTGCCGCGCGCCGACAGGAACAGACCGGAACGGTCCATGCCGGGGCGGGAGGGATGCGGATAGGCGGTGGTGACGCGCGGTTTGTCGGCCGCCGACAGGACCCACGGGTCCACCAGCCGCTCCTCGCTGGCCCGCTGCAAGGAGTCGAAGACATCGTCGCGGAAGTAGGACACCTCGATGGCCAGCGACCGGCGCATCTCATTGAGCAGCGCCTTCATGATCTCGGCCCGCAGCGCCGGGTCCGCGTCCCGCAGCGCCGTGTGGGTGGCCGCCCACCGGTCCTCCCGGCCCGCCACCCATTCCAGATCCTCGTAGCCGATCTCCAGCAGACCCGTCTGCTCCAGGTTCGGCATGGTGATCCGCCAGCCGCGCTCCAGGTCCAGATAGAGCCGGACGGCGATCACCTCGCGCAGTGTCCGGGTCGCGTTGCGGGCGAGGGACGGCGGCAGATCGGCGTCGCCGGTGCAGTCCGCCAGGTCGAGGGCGAGCGCGTTGGTGACCGAGGTGGCCAGTTCCTCGTGGTGCACGCCGTCGTCGCCCGCGTCCAGGGCCGCCCGGTACAGCGCCCCGCGCAACTGGGTGATCTGCACGAAGTCGTTGAAGTGGCCCGCCTGGAGGGAGGCGTCCTGGCGGTTGTCGACGAAGGTGAGGAGCTTGCGCGCCTCCTTGTCCAGCGCCTCCTCCGGCACCGACTTGAGCTGCCGCACCACCGACGCCGAGATCAGCGAGGTCGCCGAGGACCGGCCTTCCTGGTCCAGGGTCGCCAGCTTCGCGAAGTCCCGGCCGCGCGTCTGCTCGTACGCCACTTGGCAGTGCGGGCAGAACAGGAAGGGGGAGGGGATGAACGCGGCCTTCAGCTCGCCGCGCCCCTCGTAGCCGAACGGGTCCACGGTGACCGCACGCGGCACCCGGTCGCGGTACGACTTCTTCAGGACCTCCTGGCCCTTGTCGTCCAGCTCCAGCCAGGACTCGGGCAGCCGGCGGTCGTCCACCGCGTACTGGACGCTGGAGGGCCATTCCCGCTCGTGGTCGACGTACAGATAGCCGTCGCCCTGCCGTCCGCCGGTCGCGGAGGTGTCCCGGCGGGCCTCGTAGCGGATGTCGCCGTCCTTCTCGGTCCGCCACACCGTGAGATATTCCTGGCCGCACTCCCGGCAGAACGCCAGCGGCATCAGCAGCTTGCCGCTCTTGTCCGGCTTTTCGAGCTGGTAGGAGCGGGTCAGGTAGCGGGAGAGCTTGTGCTCCAGGGTGACGTGGACGGTGTCACCCTTGGAGAGGAACTGGTGCAGCCGGAACGCGAACAGCGGCCGTTCGGTCACCGGGTGACGGGCCTGTGAGCCGGCCTCCAGCGTGGCGCGGATGGCCTTGGCGCACACCTCCTCGTCGACCCCGGACCCCTCGTGCAGTTCCCGCGCCGCGTCCTCGATACGGGCCGGCCGCCGGCGTACGAGCCGTCCGGTCGTGCCGTCCGTTGCCAGGCCGAAGCGGGTCTCGATCCAGCGGGCCAGCGGATCACGGACGAGATCGTCGTACGCGCGGGGAGCGGCGGGGGAGGTGAGACGGTCGGCGGGCACGGCGGCGGGCGTCTCGTGGGTCGCGCGGACGAGGGTCTCGCCGATGACCTGCCCGGGCGAGACCGGCGTACCGAACAGGGTGCTCGCCACCTCGGCGACCACCCGCTTCTGGTCCTCCACCGTGCCCTCGGTGGACATGGTGGCCGAGGTGCCGATGCACTGGAGCCGCTCGGCCTGGCAGGCCTCGCGGACCCGGCGGATCAGCAGGGCGACGTCGGCGCCCTGACGGCCGCGGTAGGTGTGCAGTTCGTCGAAGACCAGGAACTCCAGTCCCCGCGCCATGTCGATGAGGCTGTCCCGGTCGGCCGGGCGGGTCAGCATCAGCTCCAGCATCACGTAGTTGGTGAGCAGGATGTCCGGCGGATTCCGGCGGATCTCCTTGCGCTTCTCGTCGTCCTCCTGGCCCGTGTACCGGGCGAAGGTGACGGGCTCGCGATCCGTCCCGTACCCGTCCCGCAGATACTTCTCCAGCTCCCTGAGCTGGCTGTTGGCGAGCGCGTTCATCGGATACACGATGATCGCCCGGACCCGCTCGGGCGCCTTCGGGCCCTCGGTGTCCCGCTGGCGCAGCACCTTGTCGACGATCGGGACGATGTAGGCGAGCGACTTGCCGGACCCGGTGCCGGTGGTCAGCACGTACGACGCACCGGACGCGGCGGCGTCGAGCGCCTCGCGCTGATGCTGGTGGAGGGTCAGCGGGCGGCCGTCGGGGACGGTCCCGCCCGCGGTCTTGTTCGCCTGGAAGATGCGGGCGCACTCGGGGTGCAGCACCTGCTGCCCGGCCAGCTCCGCGACCGTGCCGCCGCTCTGGAAGAAGGGGTTGAGCGAGAGCCAGGGGTTCGGCCACTGCGACTTCTTGTCGAGGTCCTCCTCGACGTACCCGGCGATGCGGTCGTCGCGGATGATCGTGCCGCCCTCGGTGAAGGACCGGTAGTCCGCGATCAGCTCCTTGTGGACACCGAACACGTCCATGCCGCCGCCGGGCATCCCGGCCGGTGCGGCCTTCGGCGCGGCGGGCAGTGGCTGCGGCTCCTGTAGGGCCGAGGCGGGGCGCAGGACACGGGTGGGGTCCAGGGCGGCCCAGTGGGGCAGCGACGAGGTCTCGCCCTCGGCGGCGGCGAGGGGGAGCAGCGCGTCCCGGACCGCCACGGCGTCCGCGGGGCGGGCCGCCGGGTCCTTGGCGAGCAGCCGGTGCACCAGACGGGCCAGCCCGACGGGGATCTCGCCGCGGATCCCGGCGACGGGCGTCGGGTCCACTCCGGTGTGCTTGCGGGCCAGCTCGTACGGGGACTCGCTGGTGAACGGCGGTACGGCGACCAGCATTTCGTACAGGACACAGCCGAGCGCGTAGAGATCGGCGGCCTGGGTGACATGCTTGGCCTCGAACTGTTCGGGAGCCATGTACCGGGCCGTGCCGACGCTGACGCCCGTGCTGGTCAGCCGGGCCTCGTCCGGGTCGTCGACGATGCGACCCATACCGAAGTCGAGGACCTTCACCGTGCCGCCCTGGGTGAGCATGACATTGGCCGGCTTCAGATCGCGGTGCACGATGCCCGCGGTGTGCGCGGCGGCGAGGCCGTCGGCGATCTGGGCGCCGATCGCGGCGGCCCAGCCGACGGGCAGCTGCCGTTCCTCCGCGATCAGGTCCCGCAGTGTCTCCCCGTCCAGCAGCTCCATGGCGAGATAGGGGAGATCGCCGCTGTCCGCGGCGATGCCGCCCGCGATGAGCCGGGTGAGGTTCCGGTGCCGCAGCCGGCGCATGATGCGCACCTCGCGGTCGAAGCGCTGCACGGCCTTGGGGTCGCCGCCGCTGCTGACCAGGACGCCGGTACGGCGGCGCAGGACGGTCTTCACGGCGACCGTGCGCTCGGGAGAACCCTCGGCGGCCTGGAGGTCCTCCGCCCGGTGCACCTCGCCCATGTTGCCCCGGCCGATGACAGGGCCGATACGGAATCTGCCGTCGATCAGATCGTGGCTCACTGCCGCTCCTCTGTCCTCTGCCCGAGGTCCCGCACCGGAACGCGACCCCTTGACCTGCTGCCGCACCGCTCATCGTCGCAGGGGAGGAGCGCGGCAGCCGTCACTGTACACGGAAGGGTCGCTTCCGTGAAGAAGTCAGTCTGTTGACATCGTCAACGCATCGCCTCTAGGGTTCGTGGTGACATGAGGTGGGGGGTGGGAAAGATGCCTCGGTCTGTCGATGGAGCGGGCGCGTCCGGTATGAGGGCCACCCTGGCGGAGCTGTTGATCCGGTTCCGCCAGGCCGCAGTGGACGGGGTGGTGCCGGACGATGTCTTCACGGAGAGCGTGCGCGTCCTGGGGCTCGCTCCTGGGGAGCGGGATCGGCTGCGGGACGAGCTGGCCCGGCTGGGGCTGCCGGTGCGGGCGGAGCGCGTGCATACAGACCCCGACGGTGAAATCGTCGAAAAGGTTGCACAGACTCGTGAAGAAAACGCGCTTACCCGTGTGGAGCCGGTGAGGCGGCTGCTGTCGCGTTACGCCGACGCCGAGGGATATGTGACCCGACGGGTGGTGGACGGGGTGGCCCGGATGGCCGGGCTCGATGCCCGGGAGGTCGCGGGGTTGCGGGCCGGGGCCCTGGTGCGGGAATCCGACGGCCAGGAATCGGGCGCCCTGGGCGGGATCGCGGACTCGCCGCCCAGGGAGGCCGATCCGCCTGCTCCGGCGGTCGCGGTGACCCGGCGGGAGCCGGAGGCGGGGGACTTCACGGAGGCTGTCGCGGCGGCGCTGGCCGTGCTGGCGGAGGACCGGCTTCAGCGGCGCCCGCAGAACCGCCTTCTGAGCGCCGAGGCGGAGACCGGCCTCGGGGTGCTGATACGAGGTGGCGCGAGCGAGGCCGCGCGTGAGCCGGATCAGGCGGAGCTGGGCGGGCTGCCGCCCGGCGACCTCAGGATCCGGGCACGCGACTGTCTGGTCCTGCACAACCAGCGGCTCGTCCACTCACTGCTGCGCGGCTATCTGGAACAGGGGCTGGACTACGACGACCTGTTCCAGCACGGCGCGTTGGGGCTGATGACCGCTGCCCGGAAGTTCGATCCGGTCAAGGGCTTCAAGTTCTCGACGTATGCGACCTGGTGGGTTCGGCAGGCCCTGGGCAGGGCCGTCGCGGACGAGGGCACCGTCATCAGGATCCCGGTCCATATGCATGAGCAGATCCGCAAGGTGGGGAACGCGGAACGGTCTCTTCTCGCGCAGGGCAAGCCGGCGAGTGCCGCCGATGTGGCCGTGCTGTGCGATGTCGGCCTGGCGAAGGTGGAGGAGTGCCGGCGGTTGAGCCGGCGTACGGACTCGCTCGACCGTGTCGTGGGTGAGGGTGCGACCCTCGCTGACTTCGTGGGGTGGCTGCGGCCGGTGCCGTCGGTCGAGCAGGTGGTCCTGGCGGAGCTGGTCACGGAACAGGTCATGGCGGTCGTGGCCACCTTCGGCGGACGGGACCAGCGCATTCTCGTACGGCGCCTCGGCCTGGACGGGGACGAGCCGTCGACGCTGGAGGAACTGGGGCGTGAGTTCGGGGTGACCCGGGAGCGCATTCGGCAGCTTGAGGTCAAGCTCCGTCCCGTGCTGAAGGAGAGGCTGCGGGTGGCCGGAATCCTGGGCATGGACGGGGCACGAGAGAAGGACGACGAGCCTGGGGTGACGGGAGGGGGCAAGGCGGGTAAGAGGCGGACCGCGGCTGGGCGGGCCGAGGCCGGGCAGGCCGTGGCCGGGCGGGAGGTGGCTGGGCGGGCCGAGGCTGGGCGGGAGGTTGCTGGGCGGGCCGAGGCTGGGCGGGAGGTCGCTGGGCGGGCCGAGGCTGGGCGGGAGGTCGCTGGGCGGGCCGAGGCTGGGCCGGAGGTCGCTCGGCGGGCGGTGGCGAAGCCCACCGGGGTGCGGGCACCCGAGGCGCAGCTTCCGGCGGAGCCGACGACCGCCGTCGTGCCGGTTGAGGACTCTGCGGCGACCGTCGCCACGGAGGGCGGATCGGTGGCGACGGTTGACAGGGAGGGTGACTCCGTGGCGACGGTTGACACCGAGGGAGTACCACAGCCGGCCGCGGCAGGGCGGCACACGTCCGACTGGGACGCGGCACGGCGCATGGCCGCCGCACCGGCCGAAGGCGTGGCCTGGCTCGCCGAGTACGCGCTGGTCTCGGTCGGGTACCTGCAACTGGCGGTGCTGCTCGGACAGCCTGCCGCCGACCGTGTGGCGCGCGCCGGTCAGGAGCCCGAGGCCATCGACCGCCCTGTGCTCGCGGCGCTGGAGGTGCTGCGGCGCGTCTTCGACGCCGTGGGGGAGTCCGGGCAGCGACCCGAGGACTTCTTCGAGCGGCCGTCCGAGGCACTGGTCGGCCTCACCCCTCGTGCCTACCTGGCCAGGAAGCCCTTGGTGCACATCGAATCGCGGCTCGCCGCGCGGGACGCGCTGCGGGAGTTCACCGCGATTGCGCAACGCAAGCCGGGCCAGGCGGGGATGGCCGCCGAGGCCGGTGGTGGGGTCGGGGCTGAGGGTGGGGTCTTGGCTGATGGTGCGGTCGGGGTTGAGGGTGGGGTCTTGGCCGGCGAGGGGGCCCAGGCCGAGGGTGCGGTCTTGGCCGACGGGGGAGCCCAGGCCGAGGGTGCGGTCCCGGCCGGCGAGGGGGCCCAAGCCGAGAGTGCGGTCTTGGCCGACGGGGGAGCCCAAGCCGAGGGTGCGGTCCCGGCCGATGAAGGGGCCCAGGCCGATGACGCGGTCCCGGCCGATGGTGAGGCTCATACCCAGGACGCGGCTCAGGCTCACGAAATGACTCACGCCGAGAATGCGGGACACGCTGCCGACATGGACCACGCCAAGAAGACGCATCAGGCCGCGACAGCGGACCGCGCCGCGACAGCGGACCGCGCCACGACAACGGACCGCGAAGAGCCCCCCGCCGACACGAGCCTCGCCGAAGTCCGCCGAGCGCACGAGGCGCGGCTGGAGCAGCTGCGGCAGGATCACCGGCGGCAATTGGACGAAGAGCGCCGGGCCGCCCGAGCGGACCTCGCCGAGTCCCGGGCGAACACCGAAGCGCAACTCGACGCGCTGGAACAGGCACTGCTGAGCCGTGTCGACAGATCCCTCGCCCGCCGTGAACGGCACGTGCGGACCGAGGGTGAGGAACGCGTCGCACAGCTGCGGGAAGAGCACGGCGAGGCGTACCGCGCCGCACTCGGACGAACCGAGCACGCCGAGGAACGTCTCGCCGCCGCCGAAGCCCGGCTCAGCCGGGCCGAATCCCTGCTCGCCGAACGGGACAACGCCCTTCGGGAGGCCCGCCGGCAGACGGCGGCGGCCGAGCAGCGCGTCGTTCAGGCCGAGCGCGACGCCTGGGCCCGCATCTCCGAACTACAGGAACAGCTCGCCGCGGAGCGCGGGGCCATCGGCCGTCCGCCCCACCAGGACCAACGACGCCCGTCCTGATCCGCACCCCGCTCAGCCGCCGCCCGCGTACCCCCTGAGGAACACCATGGACCCCAGACAGGAACTCGTCGCCTACCTGTACCGGCAACTCGTCGGCCCCGCCGGAGGGGAGACCGAGACGCTCGATGCCCCGCCCGACCGGCAGTACCTGATGGGCACGCTGTACCCGCAGGAGGCCGACCTGCAACGGCAGCTGAACAACGCGGCGGAGGAGCTGGAGGGCGCCGGGACGGAAGGCAGGGCCGAGGACACCGCCCCCGCCACCGATCCCATCCCCGAGTCGAACTCCTGGCTGCCCTCCTCACTCGGCTTCAGCTTCTTCACCGACGCCACCACCATCGAGATCGGCTGCACCGGCGCCCGCTACGAGACCCACGCCGCCACCGGCGAACGCGGACGGCGCTGGGAACGTGTTCCGCTGCCCGCCGAGACACATCTGCTCGGACCGGACCGGGATCACCTGCCGGTGCTCGACGGCCGGGCCGAACTCCGGGTCCGCCGACGTGAGTTCGGCAACGGCCGACTGGTCACCGTCGCTCTGGTCAACACCGCACGCCAGGAGCAGGCTCTCGGCAAGGCCGCTCAATGGGACCGGATGCTCTTCCAGACCGGCCTGGAGGCCCGGCCCGTGGACGGGGAGATCCGCCAGTACCCGAGCGTCCGCCTGGCCAGCCGCGACCCGGAGGAACAGGAACTGCGCCTCCAGTACGAGCATGTGCGCACGCATGCCGTCGGTCATGGGTGTGCGGTGGAGGAACGCCACGACCAGGAAACCGGACGGGTCGTCGGCCTCAGGGCGGCCGTGATGCCACAAGCCGAGGTCAGCGGAGTCCGGGCGGCCGGAATGAGCGGCTCTCCGGTCCTCGGCGTCCGCCATCTCGCCGACCCCCGTGTCCCCGTCGACCAGCTGCGTGAGGAACTGGTGGAGTTCGTCGCGGACTACCGGGCCTGGTACGTGGGTCAGCTCAACGCCGGAATCCCCGAGTGGGGCCGTCCCGCCGCGCACCGTATCCTCGCGCGCATCGGCGCGGCCCTCACCCGTATCGAGTCCGGCGTGCGCACCCTCTGCGACCCACAACGCCCCGAACTGCTGCACGCCTTCCGCGCCGCGAACCGTGCCATGGCTCTCCAGATGCGCCACTCCGCTCCCGATCTGGCGGGCACCCGCAGATCCAGGCGCGAGGCCGTGCTGCTCGACCCCGAGCCGGACGGGGCGGCGGCCTGGCGCCCGTTCCAGCTGGCGTTCTTCCTCCTCGCCCTCGACGGTGTGGTGGACCCCCGGCACCAGGACCGGGCCACCACCGATCTGATCTGGTTCCCGACGGGCGGCGGCAAGACCGAGGCGTACCTCCTGCTCGCGGCCTTCGCCATGGTGCTCCGCAGGCGCGAGCCCGACGGGGGCGGTACCGCCGTACTGAGCCGCTACACCCTCAGCCTGCTCACCACCCAGCAGTTCCAGCGGGCGGCGACCACCGTGTGCGCCCTGGAGACCCAGCGCCGCTCCGACCCGGCCACCTACGGACAGGAACCCTTCACGATCGGTCTGTGGGTGGGCGAGACCACCACCCCGAACACCTACGAAAAGGCGCGTGCGGCCTTCGACGCCGAGCGGGCCGCCACCCATCCCGACGATGTCTTCATCCTCGACCGCTGCCCGTGGTGCGGGACCCGTATCCTGCCCGATCGCAAGTCGTCCGACATCGCGGACTACGGGGTGCGGGCCGCCGCGGACTCGTTCACCTTTTTCTGTCCGCGTGAGGAGTGTGCCTTCCACGACGAGCTGCCGGTCGCCGTCGTGGACGAGCACCTCTACGACAAGCCGCCCACCTTCGTCCTCGGCACGGTGGACAAGTTCGCCCGCCTGGCCTGGGAACCCCGCGCGGGACGGCTGTTCGGCGCCGGGAGCGGACACCTTCCGCCGTCGGTCGTCATCCAGGACGAGCTGCATCTGCTCACCGGCCCCCTCGGCACCACCGTCGGCCTGTACGAGGCGGCCGTCCTCGGACTGTGCACCACGGCCGACGGCATCGGACCCAAGGTCGTGGCGTCCACGGCGACGATCCGTCGCTCCGGCGAACAGGTCAGGGCCCTGTACGGCGGCGATGTCCAGCTCTTCCCGCCCGCCGGGCTCGACGCCCGTCACTCGTACTTCGCCGAGCCCGACACCTCCCGGCCCGGACGCCGCTATCTCGGCGTCATGGCCCAGGGACACACCGCGGGCCGCGCGGCCGTCGCCACCGCCGCCGCCATGCTCCAGGGCGCCTGGGAACTTCCCGAGGCGGACCGGGACGCCTACTGGACCCTGGTCGCCTACCACCACAGCCTGCGCGAACTCGGCCGCACGGTCACCGCCGCCGCCGATGACATCCCCGCGCAGCTCGCCGGCCTCGACGCGGGCGCCGGAACACGGGAACTGACCGACCATCAGGTCAAGGAACTGACCAGCAATCTACCGCGGGCGGAACAGCCCGTACTGCTCGACCGGCTGGAGAAACACTGGCGGGACCCGCAGGCCGTGTCCTTCCTGGCCTGCACCAACATGCTGTCCGTCGGTGTCGACGTGAAGCGTCTCGCGCTGCTGCTCATGCAGGGGCAGCCCAAGACGACCGCCGAGTACATCCAGGCCACCAGCCGCGTCGGCCGGCACACCGTGCCCGGCCTCGTCGTCGCGTTCTTCAACGCCACCCGCCCACGGGACCGTTCGCACTACGAGACCTTCGACGTCTACCACCGCTCCCTCTACCGCCATGTGGAACCCACCAGTGTCACCCCCTGGTCGGTGCCGTCACGGCGTCGTGCCCTGCATGCCGCGTTCGTCATCCTCGTCCGGCACCGTCTCGGCCTCACCGGCGAGAACCAGGCCGGGCTCGTGCTCGACCGCGTACCCGAACTGGAAGCCCTGGCCGATGAACTGGCGGCCCGCGCCGAGGTGTGCGAGCCGACGACCGGTGGAGCCGTACGGCAGGAGCTGGCGGATCTCATCGCCGACTGGGAAGAGGCCGCCCGCGAAGCCCGGAAGGACGGCCGGGAGCTCTACTACCGCAGCCAGGGCAAGGGCCAGTCCAACCTCATCAAGAGCTTCGAGCAGAACTACGGACTGTGGGAGACACCGAACTCCATGCGCAATGTCGACCGTGAATGCCAGGTGATGGTGAAGGGGGCCGACCTGTGAGCCGCACCCTGCGGGTACGCCAGGCACAGACCGTGCTGCCCTTCGGCGTCGGAGCCGTCTTCGACATCCAGGGTGAGTCGTTCGTCGCGACCGGGATCGGCGACTGGCCCGGTCGCGGCAAGCAGAAGGTCGAGTCGGCCCGGCTCGCCTCGCGGCTCGGAGTGACGGGCTTCTACGCCGCTCCCGCCACGGCCAACGACCGCTACGACACCCCGGACGCGCCCGGAGCCCCGTACATCCGCTTCCCCTCCTGGCTGTTCTGCGGTGCCTGCCGGCGCATGAAACGCTGGCGCATCGCCGACGAGAAGGCCGGGCAGCCACCCCGCTGCCCCTCCTGCTCGCCGGCCCGGACGCTCGCACCCATGCGGTTCGTGCAGATCTGCGCGGCCGGGCACCTCAGCGACATCGACTGGTGGTTCTGGGCGCATTCACGGCGCGAGGCCGGTGAGCGGCGGCAGTGCGGCGAACGCGAGAAGCTGCGCTTCCTCGTCTCCGAGCGCGCCTCCGGACTCGAAGCGCTCTCCGTCGCCTGCACGGCCAAGGGCTGCGGGGCCACCCGCGATCTCCTCGACGTGCTCGGCACCCACGGTATGCGCTGCTCCGGACGGAACCCCTGGCAGCGGGCGGGCGAAGCCGTGGACTGTGTCAAGCCGGTGCAGGTGGTGCAGCGCACCGCGGGAAACCTGTACTACCCGGTGGTGCACTCCGCCCTGGACATTCCCGAGACCGACCTGCCCGCCCACGCCGACGACGCCCTCGCCGCCCGGGTACGCGAGCACGATCTGTGGGTGTCGCTGTGCCGGGTGGCCGGAACACCGCGCGCCACGGTGTTCCGCACGATGATCCAGGAGGACACCGGCGCCGACGAGGAACTCCTCGACGCCCTCATCGCCGAGGAGACCGGACAGAGCCCGGCGACCTCGGCCGCCGCCGCGGCCCGTCCCGATCTGAGCCGGGAGGAGTGGGCCGCTTTCACGGCACCCGTCCCACCCGCCACCCGGGACTTCGCGCTGCGCGGGACCACCCTCGGCCTGGACGGCGAGAGCGAGGATCCCTGGGCGGGCCTGCGGACCCGCTTCGGCACAGTCGTCCTCGCCGAACGGCTGCGGGAGGTACGCGCCCTGTCCGGTTTCACCCGGGTCTCCCCCGACGCCACCGTCGTCCCCGCCGACACCGCACGGCGCCTGAAGTGGCTGCCCGCCGTGGAGGTCTTCGGCGAGGGGATCTTCCTCACCCTCGACAAGAGCCGTCTGGCCTCCTGGGAGAGCGATGCGCGCGTTCGCCGGCGCGTGGCCGGACTCCGCGCCGACCTCGACCGCTCCTTCCAGAAGGACCGGCTGGAGGCCCTCACCGGACCGGAACTCGCACCCCGGTTCGTCCTCCTGCACACCCTGGCGCACCTGCTGATCCGCCAGCTCTCCTTCGACTCCGGATACACGACGGCCAGCCTGCGCGAACGGATCTACGCGCGGCCGGAGCAGGACCAGCACGGCATCCTCGTCTACACCGCCGCCGGAGACGCCGAGGGCACCCTCGGCGGGCTCGTCCGGCAGGGCGAACCCCCACGCCTGGCGGAGTCGCTGCTGCGGATGGCGGAGGCGGCCGCCTGGTGCTCGGCCGACCCGCTCTGCGCCGAGCACACCGGACAGGGCTTCGGCAACCTCAACCGCGCGGCCTGCCATGCCTGCGCCCTGCTCCCCGAAACCAGCTGCGAGACCGGCAACGCGCTCCTCGACCGCGCCCTCGTCGTGGGCGGCGAGCGGGTCCCCGGCTATCTGGAAGTGATCGTCGCCGCCGCCCGCGCCGCCGCGGCCACCGCTCTGGAGCAGACATGACACTCACCTACCTCGACCTCCTCCCGGAGCAGCGGGCATCCCTCGACGCGCTTCCCTTCGACGGCAACCACCTGGTCAGCGGTCCGCCGGGCAGCGGCAAAAGCCTCCTGGCCGCCCAGCGGGCCGTCATGCTCGCGCTCACCGGCGCACCGGTGACCCTGCTGACCCGCTCCAACCTCCTGCGGCAGTCCCTGGCCGCGATCGTCCACGCACTGGGCCCGGCGGACCGCGGCGTACGGGTGGCGACCGCACATACCTGGCTCACCGACTGGTACGGCGGGACAGTCCCGCGTACCGGCGACGGCTCGTACGACTGGGAGGCGTGTTACGACCGTGCCGCGCAGACCGGTCCCGTTCCCGGTCTCACCCTCGTCGTGGACGAGGGCCAGGACCTGCCGCCCGGGTTCTACCGCCTGTGCCGACTGCTCCAGGCCCGCACGACGGTGTACGCCGACGAGTGCCAGCGCCTGACCGACACCCACTCCACGCTGGCGGAGATCGCCGAGCGCCTGGGCCGGTGCACAAGTTCCCAGCTCGACGGGAACCACCGCAACACCCGCCAGATCGCCGCCTTCGCCGCCCACTTCCACACGGGGGCCGCCGCGCCCGCTCTTCCCGAACGTGACGGGCCGCCGCCGCGACTGCACCAGCTGCCGCCGCGGGGCGCCGTGGACCTGCTGATACTCCTGGCGGAGAAGAATCCGCGGCAGAGCATCGGCGTGATCGTGAACTCGACCCACACCCAGTTCTCGCTGCTCGCCGGCCTGGAGCGCAGAGCACCCCGGCTCAGGCCACAGCTGTACACCGCCAAGGCGCAGGCCCCGCACGGCCGCTACCGCACCCTGGACCTCGGCCGACCCGGCATCGTCCTGGTCCACCGGGCGAGCGCCAAAGGGCTGGGTTTCGACACCGTCGTCATCCCCGACACGCATACGGACGCGGCGGTCGACCCCACCTCGGCCGCCCTGCGCATGACGTACTACGTTCTGGCCACCCGGGCACGACGTGAACTCCACCTGGGGTACGAGGGAGAAACGGAGCCACCCCTGTGCGCACAGGTGGGGTCCGGTGACCTGCTGCGCGGCTGACGGAAGTCCGGCGGGGCCGGGAATAGGGCTGGAAGCCGCCGGGGCACCCGTGCTTCCATGCCCCCATGGTCTCCCTTGAGCGCGTGCTGGCCTTCAGTGCCATGTCGTTCCTGCTGATAGTGATCCCGGGCCCCAGCGTCCTGTTCGTCATAGGCCGGGCCCTCGCCCAGGGCCGCCGGGCCGCGCTGACCTCGGTCGTGGGGAACACCGCCGGGGCGTATGTGCTGATCGTCGCCGTCGCGCTGGGCATCGGATCGCTGGTGGAGCGGTCGGTGGTGGTGTTCACCGTGCTCAAGCTCACCGGTGCCGCGTACCTGGTGTATCTGGGGGTCAAGGCGTGGCGGGCGCGGGGGGCGCTGTGGGACGCGGTGGGTCAGGAAGGAGACGGGAAGGGCGGGCTGCGCACCTTCTGGGAAGGCTTCGCCGTAGGAGTCACCAACCCCAAGACCATCGTCTTCTTCGCCGCCGTCCTGCCCCAGTTCGTCGACCGCGGGCAGGGGCACGTCGCCGCGCAGATGCTGCTGCTCGGGCTGGTGTTCAGCCTGATCGGCGTCGTCTCCGACACGGTGTGGGGGCTGGCCGCGGCGACCGCGCGGGACTGGTTCGCACGCTCACCGCGGCGGCTGTCCGCCGTCGGGGGCGCCGGAGGCATCGCCATGATCGGGCTCGGGGTCACCGTCGCCGTCACGGGGCGCAAGGACTGAGCCAAGTCGTCGGGGCGTGAGGGCCGAGCCCCCCGGCGCCTCTCCGCAATACGATTTGCGTCCCTACTCAAACCCCTACCCCCGCCATCGTCAATACCCGCGTCATGACGTATCGCCTGGCCGAGGAATCCGCCGCCAATGCGTGATTCACCTCTTGACATCCCCCAGAACCCGGGTTCACCGTGACTCCCACGTCATGCCAAACGTTTTGCGTGGAGGTTGTTCAAGGTGGCAGAGGTCGGGATGACAGAGGTCGCGGCACAGGCCGGGGTTTCGGTCACCACGGTGTCCCATGTGCTGTCCGGTCGCCGACCGGTCGCCGAACGCACCCGCGCCAAGGTGCTCAAGGTGATCGAGGAACTGGGCTACCAGCCCAACTCGCTCGCCCAAGGGCTGCGGCTACGGCGGACCATGACCGTCGGGCTGCTGGTCCCCGACCTGACCAACCCCTTCTACCCGATGGTGCTGCGCGGGCTGGACGACATCCTCGTCCCGGCCGGCTACCACACCCTCGTCTGCAACACCGACGGCATCCGCGAACAGGAGACCGCCTTCCTCAAGGAGATGGCCACCCGCCGCGTCGACGGTGTCGTCATCGCCCCCTTCCAGCTCACCCGCAAAGACCTGCTCGCCCAGCGGCGGACCATGCCGCTGGTCCGGCTCGGCTCCGGGCCGCTCGACGCCGACCTCGGTGACCTGGTCCGCAGCGATGACGAGGGCGGCATGGCCCAGGCCGTGCGCTATCTCCTCGAACAGGGTCGCCGGCGCGTCGCGTACATCGGCGGCCCCCGGCACGCCGGGCCCAGCGACGTCCGCGAGAACGGCTTCCGCCGCGCCCTCGCCGAGATCGGCCGTACCGTCGACGAGGACCTCGTCATCCGCGGCGACTTCACCCGCGACGCCGGCCGCGACGCCGCCGCGCTGCTGCTCGACCGCGACGACCGGCCCGACGCCATCGCCTGCGCCAACGACCTCATCGCCATCGGCGTCCTCGACACCGCCCGCAAGCTCCGGCTCACCGTGCCCGGCGCCCTCGCCGTCACCGGCTACGACGACATCGACGCCGCGTCCCTGGTCACCCCGGCCCTCACCACCGTCGTCAACCCGGCCCGCGAGGTCGGCCGCGCCTGCGGCCAGGCCCTGCTGCGCCGGCTCACCGCCGATGACGACGACAACCTCTCCGAGCCCGCCCGGGAACTCGTCATCGCCCAGTCCTTCGTCCGCCGCGAATCCGCCTGACCCGCAATATCCATATGTGGCCCACTTAATCGCCCTTCGTACCTCTTCACGCCTCTTCATGCCCCTTCGGCGCCGGGCGCGTACGCCGTACGACCTCCCGCGTACGCCGTACGACCTCCCGCGTACGTCGTACGACCCCCCACCCCCGGCACAAGAACCCCACCCCCCAACCCACCAGGAGCCCCACCCGTGTTCGAGTACGAGCCCCACGACCCCCGCACCCTCCTCCTCTTCGAGCTGGCCCAGCGTGCGGAGAGCGGCTACCTTCTCGGTGATCTCGCCCAGGCCGCCCGACCCGCCACCCGAGGTGACGATCCCGCCGTCGCCCGCGAGTTCCTCGACCGGCTCGCCACCACCACCCGTGACCCGGACTGGGCCTACGAGGAGCCCGAGAGCCTGGACGAGATCCTCGCCGTGCTGCCGGACACGCCGGTCGCCGAGGTTCCCGGGGCGGCCGAGCTGGCCGACCGGCTGCTCGGCGCCTGGCTCGGCCGGTGCGCCGGCTGCAACCTCGGCAAGCCCGTCGAGAAGGGTGACCACTGGACCGCCCAGCACCTGCGCTCGTATCTGGAACTCGCGGACGCCTACCCCCTGCGCGACTACTTCCCCGTCCTCGACCCGATGCCGGCGGGGTACGAGCTGCGGGAGTTCTGGACGTACACCACCCGCGGCCGGATCACCGAGAGCGCCCGGGACGACGACATCGACTACACGATCCTCGGGCTGCACCTCCTGGAGGAGTACGGCTTCGGGTTCACGACCGCCGATGTGGCCACGGAGTGGCTGGACCGGCTGCCGTACACGCAGACCTACACCGCCGAGCGGGCCACCTACCGCAACCTGGTGATCGGGCTCGGCCCGGACACCGCCGGGCGGGTCGACAACCCCTACCGGGAGTGGATCGGCGCCCAGATCCGCGCCGATATCTACGGGTACGTCCATCCCGGCGACCCGCGTGCCGCCGCCGAACTCGCCTACCGGGACGCCGTGCTGTCGCACACCGCGAACGGGGTGTACGGCGAGATGTGGTCCGCGGCCCTGGTCGCCGCCGCCTTCACCGCGCCCACCGCACGGGACGCCGTCGAGGTCTCCCTCACCTGTGTCCCGCCGCGCAGCCGGCTCGCCGAGGCGCTGACCTTCGTACTCGAACGGCACGCGGCCGGGGACTCGTGGGAGCAGGCGCGGGCCGGTATCGAGGAGCGGTACGGCCACTACTCCTGGGTGCACACCGTCAACAACGCCGCTCTCGTCGCGGCCGGGGTGCTGTGGGGGGACGGCGACTTCAGCGCCACCGTGGGGCTGACCGTGCAGGGCGGCTGGGACACCGACTCCAACGGGGCCACCGCCGGGAGCGTCGCCGGGATCCTCGCCGGTGCCGGGAAGGTGCCCGCGCACTGGACCGAGCCGCTGCACGACACCGCCCGCAGCGCGATCCGCGGCTTCGACGGGTCCCGTATCTCGGACCTCGCCGAACGGACCGGACGGCTGGTGACCCGCAGATGACTCCCTCGTACCGGTGGCACCACCACCCGCACCACAGCCTTCGGACAGCTCAGGACTCGGAGGTCACTCCCATGCCCGTACCGGCCACCTCACCCTTCGCCTCCCTCTCCCGCCGTCGATTTCTGGCCCTCACCGGGGGAGCCGCGCTCGGTGCCACCGTGCTGAGTGCCTGTGGTTCCGGGAGCGGGGCGGGCGGCGACCAGATCGATTTCTGGGGCGCGTTCGCCAGCAAGGACATCGAGAACTACTTCGCCCAGCACTTCATCGACGGCTACAACGACTCCGCCGGAGCCGACGCGCTCCCGCTGAAGATGACCGTCAAGCAGATCGACACCCTCGACCGGCTCACCCAGACCGCCGTCGCCTCCGGCAGCGGACCGGACATCGTCACCACCACCGGTCCGGCCCAGACCCTCAGCTATGTCAGCAACGGCAACCTCCGGCCGCTGGACGGGTATGTCGAGCAGTTCGGCTGGCAGGACGCCTTTCTGCCGTGGGCGCTCGACGTCGGACGGGTCGACGGCAAGCTCTACTCGCTGCCCAGCAACTTCGAGACCATGGCCGTCTACTTCAACCCCCGCACCCTGGAGGACAACGGGTGGACGGCGCCCACCACCCTCGCCGAGTTCGAGGCGCTGTGCGCCGACGCCAAGGGCAAGGGGCTCACGCCGGTCGGCGCGGGCAATGCCGAGTGGAAGCCCGCCTCCGAGTGGCATGTCACCTGGGTGTGGAACGCCTTCGCCGGGCCCGAGGCGCTGTATCAGGCGCTCACGGGGAAGCTGAGGTGGACCGATCCGGTCTTCGTCGACTCCATCGCGCTGCTCAAGGGATGGTTCGACAAGGGGTGGTTCGGAGGGAGCACCGACCGGTACTTCACCAATAAGTTCACCGCCATCTACGAGGACCTGGCGCGCGGCGGCACCGCCCTGTTCTTCAATGGGGGCTGGACCTTCACCGAGATCGGCGCGTACTTCGGCGAGGCGGCCGGCAACGACGCCACCTGGGACTGGGCGCCGCTGCCCACCCTGCGGGACGGTGTTCCCGCGGGCGTCTACCCGCTGTCGGTCGGCATGGCCGCCTCGGTCAACAAGGACTGTGCGCAGCCCGCCGACGCCGCCGCCGTGCTGGACTTTCTGTTCGCCCGCCCGCAGAGCCAGTTCGCCTCGCTCGCCGCGACCGGCCTGCCGCCCAGCCCGGTCAAGGTCACCGAGCAGGACTTCCCGGCCGACACCGACCCCCGGGTCAAGCGGCAGTACCTCCAGCTCAGCCAGGCCCAGCACATCGGCTACACCACCTGGACCTTCTGGCCGCCCAAGTCGGACACCTACATCTACGAGGAGCTGGAGAAGGTGCTGGTCGGCCAGGTCAGCCCCGCGGAGTACTGCGCGGGCCTGGACAAGCTGTTCCAGGAGGAGCTGAAGGCCGGCAGCCTGCCGCCCATCCCCGCACCCCAGGGGGCGTGAGCCGCCATGTCAGCCATGCCCGTCCCGAAGGGCGCGTGAGCCATGGCCGTCCTGCGCGCCGACCGCCCCAAGGCGTCACACGTGCCGCCCAGCCCGGGTGCCCGCCGCTCCAAGGTGCGGCGCAATCTCATCGGGTTCGCCTTCATGACGCCGCTGCTCGTGGTGAACATCGTCGTGATCGCGGTGCCCGCGTCCCTCTCCGTCTGGTACTCCTTCACCGACTGGACCGGGCTGGGTCCCGCCAGTTTCGTCGGGCTCGACAACTACACCCGGCTCTTCGGTGACCCGGAGTTCCGCAGCGCGCTGTGGCACAACACCCTGTGGACGGCGTTCTTCCTCACCGTGCCCATGGCGATGGGCCTGTTCGGAGCGTTCCTGCTGACCCGCGTCACACGGTTCCAGATGCTGTTCCGGGTCGCCTACTTCATCCCCTACGTCGTCGCCACCGTCGTCTCCGGGTCCATCTGGGAGAGCCTCCTCGACCCCGACCAGGGCATCGGCAACGGCCTCGCCGGCCTCGGCATCCCCTGGCTCACCGACACCAACTTCCTCGGCGACCCCGACCTCGCCCTGGGCACCGTCGCCTTCGTCAACACCTGGCAGTGGTGGGGCTTCCTCGTCGTCATCTTCCTCGCCTCCATGCAGGCCGTGAACCCCTCGCTCTACGAAGCCGCCCGCCTCGACGGAGCCACCATGTGGCAGGAGTTCTGGCACGTCACCCTGCCCGGCATCCGCCCCACCCTCATGTTCCTCGGCCTGATGACCGTCATCTGGTCATTCCTCATCTTCGACTACATCTACATCCTCACCCAGGGCGGCCCCGCCGGCTCCACCGACGTCCTGGGCACCCTCCTCTACCGCACCGCCTTCGCCAACCAGGAAGCCGGCTACGCCGCCTCCATCGGCGTCGTCATGGCCCTCATCAGCGTCATCGCCGTCTCCGGATTCCTCTGGCTGCGCCGCAAAGGCTGGGACATATGACCACCACCCCCCTCCGCCCACGCCGCATGTCCCTGGGCCGCTACGCCGTCTACGCCGTCCTGCTGCTCCTCGCGATGTTCGCCGTCGGCCCGATGCTCCTGTTCGCGTTCAACGCCCTCAAGAGCCGCTCCGCCCTCGCCGAGTCACCCCTGGGTGTGCCCACCAGCCCGCGCTGGCACAACTTCCTCGACGCCTGGCAGCAGGCCGGCATGGGCGTCGGCCTGCGCAACAGCCTCATCATCGTCACCGCCACCGCACTCGGCGTCTGCGTCATCGCCTGCACCGCCGCCTACGCGATGAGCCGCCTGCGCGTGGCGGGCTCCACCTTCTTCATCTACTACCTGCTGGTCACCACAGCCCTGCCGATCCAGCTGTTCCTGGTCCCGCTGTTCTACATGTGGACCAAGGCCGGCCTCTACGACAGCCTCCTCGGCCTGATCATCATCTACTGGGCCGTCTTCAGCCCCTTCGCCACCCTCCTCGTCCGCTCCTTCATGGTCGCCCTGCCCAAGGAGTACGAAGAGGCCGCCCGGCTCGACGGGGCGGGGGAATGGCGGGTGTTCTCCCGGGTGGTGCTGCCGATGGTGTGGCCGGGACTGCTGACCGCCGCCCTGGTCTCCGGACTCCAGGCGTACAACGAGTTCCTCCTCGCCGTCACCTTCATCCAGAGCACCGAAAAGATGCCCGTCTCCACCGCCTTCTTCGCCTTCAAATCCGGCTACACCCAGGACTACACCCTCATCAGCGCCGGCGGCCTCATCATGGTCATCCCCGTCCTCATCGCCTTCATCCTGCTCCAACGCCGCTTCATCGAGGGCTACACCTCCTCCGGCATGACCGGCTGAACCCATCCCACCGCCCGCCGGGTGTCACCCGCGTGTCACCCGCACCACCTGGTTCCCGTCCGCGTCCGCCGAGGCGACGGCGATGCGGATGCCCAGCTTCGGGTCCTCGAAGGTCTCGCCGGAGACGAAGGGCGCGTCGGAGAGTTCGGCGTGCACATTGGGGGAGCGGGTGCAGCCCCCGCTGTCCCGGCGGGAGTCGTAGACCTGCACCGGCCCCTGCCCGGTGTCGACGTCGGCGTCCACCTTGTAGATCAGGACGCCGGCCCGGCACACCGCCTCGTCGTTGCCGTCGGGGGTGCGTGACTCCACCGCGTAACCGGTGCGCGCGTCGAGGGGGATGACGACCAGTTTGGTGCCGCCGGCCCGGGACAGCGGGGTCAGGGTGTGCTCGGTGGTGCCGGGGGCGGCCGCGCAGACGACCTGGGTCGCGTCCAGCCAGCCCAGCTTCCACTTGTGCCAGCCGAGCAGATCGTTGTTGGCGCCCCAGTCCTCGCTCATGATGTCCCAGTGGCCGACCGCGCCGCCGCCCTCCTGGGTGTAGAGGTCGGGCAGGCCGAAGACATGGCCGTTCTCGTGCGGCAGCACCCGGAAGCCGGTGCGCGCGTATGAGCCGGAGCCGTCGTCCTGGCGGGAGTAGACGAAGGACGCGTTGGCCACCGGGACGCCGTCGGCGGTGGGCGCCTCCGGGTTCCCGGCGAAGGTCACCGACAGCACGGTGTCCAGCGCGGACGGGCCCGCGTTCGGGGTGACCAGCACATTCAGCAGGTCGTAGCGGCTGAAGTCGACGTCGGGGTCGGCGGCGGCCACCAGGTCCTGGACCAGCCGGCGGTAGCCGGGGTCGAAGGGGGCGCCGCGCTCTATGCCGTACTCCGCGAAGGTCCTGGGCATCCGCAGCCAGTGTGTGATGGGGGCCTCGGAGCGGTAGTCGAGGCGGCCGTAGGAGCTGGTGCGGAACCACTGGGTGGTCTGCGGGAAGAACTCGCCGTAGCGGTCCAGCGCACTGCCCTGGCCGGGCGCGTCGGGGAAGTCGACCATCAGGCTGAGCGCGCGCACGGTCCCGGTGGAGGGGGAGTAGCCGGCGGGGGTCGGCACGCCCTCGGACATCAGGACCTCGGCCCGGCCGGTGATCATGCAGGGGCCCAGGGCGGAGGAGCGGGACAGGGCGATCGGGCCCGCCCCGGCCGCCGTGGAGCCGACGGTGTGCCGGCCGGTCCCGGCCGCGGTGCTGACGGCGAAGGTCAGGGCGGTCACGGACGCGAGGGCGGCGATTCGGCGCGGGCGTATCCGGCTGCGGGACGACTGCATGCAGGGGGCCTTTCGCTCCGGAGCAGCCGCCGGCGACCGGCTGCTTCCTTGTCCTCACCCTGGGTCGAGGTGGTCGCGGGCGCGCGTTGGAGGAGACCGAACGTGGGGTTGCCGTCGGCAGGGGAGCGAATTCCGCCCGCGATAAGTTGTGACTCAGGTCACATGGATTGTCTTCGGGATCGGGAAATAACCGGGGACCTGGTCCCCGTTTAACCACGCGTACGGACGATCCGGGGACCGATTCCCCGGTTCACGCCGAGCAAGCAGAATGTCGACCGGACGTCGACCCGGACGTCGACCGGACAGAGCGCCGGACGGACCCGATACCCGACCACCCGATACCGGACGGACGGCGAGCTTCCGCTCCCGAGGAGGACACCGTGGACACCGTGATTCCCGAGCGTCGCAAGGCACCCCGGCCCCGCGCCGACGCCCTGCGCAACCGGGAGCGGATCGTCGCGGCCGCCCGGGAGATGTTCGTCGAGCACGGGGCCGATGTCCCGCTCGACGAGATCGCCCGCCGCGCCGCCGTCGGCAACGCCACGGTGTACCGGAACTTCCCCGACCGTGACTCACTGGTCCGTGAGGTGGTCTGCTCGATCCTGGACCGCAGCGCACGCGCGGCGGAACTGGCGCTGGCGGAGTGCGAGGACCCGTTCGCGGCCGTGGAGCGCATCGCGCACGCCGCCGTCGACGAACGGATCAGCGCGCTGTGCCCGATGATGTCCCACGCCTTCGACCGCAGCCACCCCGACCTGGAGGCGGCCCGGATGCGGTACGAGGGGCTGATCGAGCAGGTCCTCGACCGCGCCAAGGCGGCCGGGCAGCTGCGCGAGGACATCGGCGTCGGAGATGTGATGCTCGCCGTCGCCCAGCTCAGCCGGCCCCCGGCCGGGACGGCCTGCGTCGGCGTAGACCCGTTCGTACGCCGTCATCTTCAGCTGTTCCTGGACGGACTGCGGGCCCCGGCCCGCTCCACGCTGCCGGGAACCGCCGTCACCATGGAGGATCTGCGCCGGAGCAGCGCCGTGCGATGAGTCCGGCCCCCGGCCACAGTCACCACACCACAGACACCACAGACACCACAGACACCACAGTCACCACATCTGCCACCACATCCATCACCACATCTGCCCACCACGAACTCCCGGACATCTGTCACAAACTCCCAGCCTGATCCGTCCTAGGTCATACGCGGCTCAGATCAGGCCCGAAATTTCACATAGTCCCGGCGGATCATCGTAGATCCGTTGCTATCCATCGCTATTCATAGCCATCGGTCGCTATCCATAGCTATCCGTCACGAAGTCCCGAAGTGGGTACCTCCATGTCTGAAAGTGCCGTCAAGGCATCCGGCACCTCCGCGGTGTCCGTCCCGGATCCGGGCCGCTGGAAAGCCCTGATCTTCATCGCGCTCGCCCAGCTGATGGTGGTGCTGGACGCCACCATCGTGAATATCGCCCTGCCCTCCGCCCAGCAGGACCTGGGCATCTCCGACGGCAATCGGCAGTGGGTCGTCACGGCCTACGCCCTCGCCTTCGGCGGACTGCTGCTCTTCGGCGGCCGGATCGCCGACCTGTGGGGCCGCAAGCGCGCCTTCGTCATAGGTCTGGTCGGCTTCGCCGTGGCCTCCGCGCTCGGCGGCGCGGCCACCAACGAGGCCATGATGTTCGGCTCCCGCGCCCTCCAGGGTGTCTTCGGTGCCCTGCTCGCGCCCGCCGCGCTGTCGCTGCTGGCGGTGATGTTCACCGACGCCAAGGAGCGCGCCAAGGCGTTCGGCATCTACGGCGCGATCGCCGGTGGCGGTGGTGCCGTGGGCCTGATCCTCGGCGGCTTCCTCACCGAGTACCTGAACTGGCGCTGGACCTTCTTCGTGAACATCCCGTTCGCGATCGTCGCCGCCGTCGGTGCCTGGTACGTCATCCGTGAGCCCAAGGGCGCCCGCAACCGCGCGCCGCTCGACATCCCCGGCGTGATCCTGTCCACCCTCGGTCTGGTCGCGCTGGTCTACGGCTTCACCCGCGCCGAGTCCGAGGGCTGGGGCGACTCCCTGACCATCGGCATGTTCGTCGCCTCCGGTCTGCTGCTGCTCGCCTTCGTCGCCGTCGAGGCAAAGGTCAAGGCGCCGCTGCTGCCGCTGCGCGTGATCACCGAGCGCAACCGCGGCGGGATCTACCTCTCGCTGGGTCTGGCCGTGATCGGCATGTTCGGCCTGTTCCTGTTCCTGACCTACTACCTCCAGATCGTGCGGGGCTACACCCCGGTGCGCACCGGCTTCGCCTTCCTGCCGATGATCGTCGGCATGATCGTGGGTTCCACCCAGATCGGCACCCGGCTGATGACCCGGGTCCCGCCCCGGCTGCTGATGGGACCGGGCTTCCTGGTCGCCGCGATCGGCATGCTGCTGCTGACCCAGCTGAAGATCGACTCGTCCTACGCGGCCCTGCTGCTGCCGGGGATGCTGCTGCTCGGCCTCGGTATGGGTACGGCGTTCATGCCGGCCATGTCGCTGGCCACCCAGGGCGTCGCGCCGCGCGACTCCGGGGTCGCCTCCGCGATGGTCAACACCTCGCAGCAGGTGGGCGGCGCGATCGGTACGGCGCTGCTGAACACCATCGCCGCCTCCGCGACCACGTCGTACATCGCCGACAACATCGCGGGCGCGGGCACCTCACGCTCGGCGCAGGAACTGGTGCAGCTGCGCGGCATGGTCGAGGGCTACACCAGCGCCATCTGGTTCGCCGTGGGCATCCTGGTGGCCGCCGCGCTGATCGCCGCCACCATGGTCAACGCCGGCCGGCCGGGCTCCACGCCGGTGGCGTCCTCGGGCGACGGCGCCGAGTCCGCCGGGGACGAGCTGCCGGTGCCGGTGGTCGCCCACTGACCCGGCGCTGACTCGGCGCCGACCCGGCGCTGACGCGCCCCCGAGAGGGCGCCTGTGACCTGTCGCACGCGGGAGGAGGGGACGCCTCCCTCGTACGGCACTGAAGGACCTGCCCCGGCTCGCGCCGAGAGAGCGGCTCAGCGCAGCCAGGGCAGGTCCGCACCCGCTTCGCTCGGCTGAAGTCCCTCGGCGACGATCTGCATGATCTCGCCGAGGGACTTCTGCTGTTCCGCCGAGAGCCGCGCGAACAGCGCCTGCCGTACGGCGGTGACATGGCCCGGCGCGGTGCGGCGCAGCACCTCGTACCCCGCGTCGGTGAGCACCGCCAGCTGGCCGCGCTTGTCGGAGGGGCAGTCCTCGCGGCGCACCCAGCCGTGCTGTTCCAGCCGGGCGACCGCGTGCGAGAGCCGGGACCGGGTGATCTTCGCGTGCCGGGCCAGCTGGGTCATCCGCAGCTGCCGTCCGGGCGCCTCGGAGAGCTGCACGAGCAGCCCGTAGTAGATGTGCGGCATGCCCGCGTCCCGCTGGAGCTGCCGGTCGAGATGGTCCTCCAGCAGCGTGGTGGCATGCAGATACGCCTGCCAGACCCGCTGCTCCTCGGCGGTGAGCCACGGGGGCGCGGCGCTGACGGGGGTGGATGCCGGGACCGTGTTCATACCCCAACTGTACGGCGCCCTGCTTGAACTTTGAACAAAGTGGTCGTACGGTGGCGGCATCGGTAATGCTTTAGCTTTCAAGCAATCAAGCAATCGAGTAATCAGGCAATCAAGTGATGGAGTGATGGAGTGGTCGCCATGTCCGCCACCGCCCGCGCCTCCGGGGCCCGCGCCTCCGGGGCCCCCGCCCCCCAGGCTCAGACCCCCGCCCCCGGGCCCGCGCGCATGCCCGCCCTCTACCTCAGCCATGGCGCCCCGCCGCTCGCCGACGACCCCGTCTGGCCCGGCGAACTGGCCGCCTGGTCGGCCACGCTGCCCCGCCCCACGGCGATCCTGATGGTCTCCGCCCACTGGGAGGAGGCCCCGCTGGCCCTCGGCGCCACCGAGACCGTCCCCCTGGTCCACGACTTCTGGGGCTTCCCCGAGCGCTACTACCAGGTCCGCTACGAGGCCCCGGGCGCCCCCGCGCTCGCCGAGTCGGTCCGCAAGCTGCTGCGCGCCCCCGGCATGCCGGTCCAGGACATCCCGGACCGGGGGCTCGACCACGGCGCCTATGTCCCGCTGGTCGAGATGTTCCCGGCCGCTGGCATACCGGTCCTCCAGGTCTCCATGCCGACGCTGGATCCGGCCCGGCTGATGGAGATCGGCCGCCGCCTCGCGCCGCTGCGCGACGAGGGGGTGCTGATCGTCGGCTCCGGTTTCTTCACCCACAACCTGGCCGCCCTGCGCCACACCGGCGGCGGGGTGCCGAGCTGGTCGGCGGAGTTCGACGACTGGGGGCGGCGGGCGCTGGAGTCCCGCGACTGGGACGTCCTGCTCGACTTCCTGAACAAGGCCCCGGCCGGCCGTTACGCCCACCCGCGCACCGAGCACTTCGCCCCGCTCTTCGTGACCCTGGGCGCGGCCCAGACGCCGGACACCACGGACACCGGCCGATCGGTGATCGACGGGTTCTGGATGGGACTGGCGAAGCGGTCGGTGCAGTTCGGGTGAGTCAGGTGGGGGAGGTGAGGGAGGCCACGCCCCGGCCGCCCGCGTCCGGGGCGACATGGACGGTGACCTCCACGGAGGTCGAGTACGCGGCCTTCGGACGGTAAGAGCTGGTTGTGGCGTAACCAAGGATTTGCCGTGAGTCCGCCTGTGTGGCAACCATCAGCAGGTGCGGTCCGTCTTTCAGATGGGAGAGCAGCCAAGGACGCCGCTCTTCCGGAGTGAAGGCCGCTGTGTCGAACGTGATGGGTGTCTCAGACACATAGTGGTTGTAGAGCGCGGTGAGGGCATCGAGATCGCTCTCGACTCCCCGCCTGACCTGCACCTCTGTAGGTTCCGATGACATCCTGCCTCCCGCTGCGGCGGCACAGGGTACTGCATGATCAGAAAAACAGGGGAGCGGGTGGGAATTCTGTCCGGATTCCAGTCGTTGTTTCCATCGAATGCAGGGCACTCGGTGAAGGTACCGAGACGGTCGGGAGGCCGTGATCGTACCGAGGGTGCCGGGCATCCCACAGCCACCCGCTGACCTCACCATCGCAAGGGAGCACGCATGGCAACCCGTGCCGTCGCCCGTCGTAAGACCGCCGCCGGTGGGACTTCCGGCGCGGCAAACAGCGTTCGCGCCTCTGGCGGCGAGATCGCCGACCGCGACCTGGTCGGCATGTATCTCGACGAGATCGCGCGCACCCCGCTGCTCGACGCCGCGAAAGAGGTCGAGCTGTCCCAGACGATCGAGGCGGGTGTGTTCGCCCGCCAGGTCCTGGAGGGCTCCGAGGAGACGAAGGCCGACGCCAGCCGGGCGGAGCTGGAGGCCCTGGTCGCCGCGGGCGAGCGGGCCAAGGACGTCTTCATCCGGTCCAACCTCCGCCTGGTCGTCGCGGTCGCCCGCCGCTACCCGCGCAGCGGACTGCCCCTGCTGGACCTCATCCAGGAGGGCAACGCCGGACTGGTCCGCGCGGTCGAGAAGTTCGACTACCGCAAGGGCTTCAAGTTCTCGACGTACGCCACCTGGTGGATCCGTCAGGCCATCACCCGCTCCATAGCCGACCAGTCGCGCACCATCCGGCTGCCCGTGCACCTCGTGGAGGAGCTGGGCCGGATCCGGCGCGTGCAGCGCGAGTTCAACCGCGATCAGGGCCGGGAGCCGGAGCCGGAGGAGATCGCGGCGGAGCTGGCCTCCACGCCGGAGCGGGTCGTCGACGTCCTCGACTGGGCGCGCGACCCGGTCTCGCTGAACATGTCGGTGGACGACGAGGGCGAGACCCAGTTCGGCGACCTGCTGGAGGACACCTCCGCGGTGTCGCCGGAGCAGTCGGTGCTGACGCTGCTGCGCAGCGAGGAGCTGGACGACCTGATCGGCCGCCTCGACCAGCGCACGGCGTCGATCATCAAGATGCGGTACGGCATCGACGACGGCCGCGAGCGTACGCTGACCGAGGTCGGCAAGGAGCACGGCCTCACGCGGGAGCGCATCCGGCAGATCGAGAAGCACGCGCTGCTGGAGCTGAAGAAGCTGGCGCGGGACACCGGGTTCGACGCGGTGGCGTGAGCCACCGTGCCGCCCCGGCGGGGGAGGGCGTACGCCGGGTGCCGCGAGCCGGCGCGACGGGCCGATGCGATGCCGCTTCAAGTGGCGGGGCACCGGGAACAAACCTTCAGGGCACAGGAGTTCACACCGAGAATCAAGCCACGTCCCGACGCTTCACCCCCCCCGGCGCCGGGACTTTCCCAGAGCCGGGCTCTGCGCGCCTCCCCCCTGGCGCCAGGGCCCGGCTCCATGTCTGTGTGAGTGGGGGGCTGCCCGGGGTGGTGAGGGTGGTCGTCCGGGGATGGGGGAGTGCGGTCGCCGTGGATGTGAGGGCGGTCGCCGGGGGATGGGCAAGGGCGGTCACCGGGACGCGGCGCCGTAGCCGGGGGCGGCGGTCTGGCCACCGGGGGTGTGAGGGTGGCCGTGGGAGGCGCGAAGGCGGTCGCCGGGGACGCACAGGGCGGGGCACCGGCAAGCCTCGTCGGCGGGGCAGGGGCGTCACGGGGCTTGGCCGCCGGGGACGTAAAAGGCGGGGCACCCCGAACCTGAACCCCGGGGTGGCCCGCCGGATGGCAGATTCTGCCACAGCGGCATAGCGGCATAGCGGCGGAGTCGCCGGGATGGACCCCACCTCCAGCCGCAGCCGCAGCCGCAGCCGCAGCCGCAGCCGCAGACACAGCCGCCGGTGCCGACGACGTCCCCGGGTGGCACGGTCAGCGCCGGGCGGCCTGGTGGGTCGACCTCGGGCCGCCCGTTCCGCCCCCGACCGTAGGACAGTCAGCCCGGGCCAGCCCGCCAGCCCCCCGGGCCTGCCCCCCCGGGGTTAGCCCTGCCCCTCAGGCCAGCCCTCCCGGGGTCAGCCCTGCCCCTCAGGCCAGCCCTCCCGGGGTCAGCCCTGCCCCTCAGGCCAGCCCTCCCGGGCGGGTCATCGGCTCCGCCCCCGAATCCGCCCCCCCGACGGCCGCCCCAGCCACAGAACAGTCACCCCCCACCCCCCGCCCCCCGCACCATCCGTCCCCCCAACTCCCGCACGTACGCGACAAGTTCAGCCGGTTCCAGGATCGTGAACTCGAAGCCGAGGGTTGCCAGGCGTACCGCGAGCCACTCCACCGGGTCCTCGGTCGTGCCGCGCAGGGCGCAGCGGTCGGCGGCGAGGGGCTCGGGCGGGCCCATCCACGCCGGGAGCTTCACGGTCACGTCCTCGGCGGAGGCGGCGAAGGTGACGGCGTAGTCGTACGACGGACGCTGCCCCCTGATAGAGCGCCGCAGGTACTCCGCCGCGTCGCCGGTAGGCGGTTCGCGGGGTGTGAAGCGGGCGCCGGTGGCGAAGGGGTCGCTCACCCGGTCGACGCGGAAGGTGCGCCAGTCCTCGCGGTCGATGTCGTAGGCGACGAGATACCAGCGGCGGCCGGTGGAGACCAGTCGATGGGGTTCGGTGAGCCGTCGGGACCCGGTGCCGTCGCCGGAGCGGTAGCCGAACCGCAGCCGCTCGTGACCGGCGATGGCGGAGGCCATGACGGTCAGTGTCTCGGGCGCGATACTGGCGCCGTCGCCGCTGGTCAGCGGGGTCGTCGCGGCCTGGAACGTGGCCACGCGATGCCGCAGCCGGCCGGGCAGCACCTGCTCCAGCTTGGCGAGGGCACGCACCGACGCCTCGTCCACGCCCTCCACCGCGTGCCCGGCGCCGGCCCGCAGCCCCACCGCGATGGCCACCGCCTCCTCGTCGTCCAGCACCAGCGGCGGCATCGCCTTGCCCGCGACCAGCCGGTAACCGCCCTCGGAACCCATGCTGGCCTGGACGGGATAGCCGAGGTCACGCAGCCGGTCGATGTCCCGGCGGACCGTGCGCCGGGAGACCCCGAGCCGCCCGGCGAGTTCTCCGCCGGGCCACTCGCGGGGTGTCTGGAGAAGGGAGAGGAGCTGGAGCAGCCGTGCCGGAGTGTCCGTCGTCATGAGTTCGAGGATGCCTGATCACTAGGACATGATCTGGCCTAGTGGACCCATAGCTTTAGCGCATGATCTCCACGGACAAGACCGTCAGCAGTCCCGACCCAGAGAGCGCAGGCAGCCCAGCGGCCACAGGCAGCCAAGAGGCCACAGGCAGCCGAGAGGGCACAGGACGCCAAGGGGCCACCGGCACCACAGACAGCACAGGCACCCCGGAAAGCGCCGCAGGCGACCGGCGGCGCTGGTTCGCGCTCGCCATCGTGATGACGGCGGCCTTCATGGACCTCGTGGACGTCACGATCGTCAACATCGCCATCCCGTCCATCCAGCGCGACGAGGGCGCGACTTTCAGCCAGATCCAGTGGATCACCGCCGGGTACGCGCTCGCCTTCGCGGCCGGACTGATCACCGGCGGACGGCTCGGCGACATCTACGGCCGCAAGCGGATCTTCCTGATCGGCGTCGGCGGCTTCACCGTCGCCTCCGCACTGTGCGGGCTCGCCGCGAACCCGGAGATGCTGGTCGCGTCCCGCATCCTCCAGGGCGCGACGGCGGCGCTGATGGTGCCGCAGGTGCTGGCGATCGTGCACGCCACCTTCCCGGCGCACGAACGCGGCAAGGTCTTCGGCCTGTTCGGCGCGATCGTCGGCCTGGGCGCGGTGTCCGGTCCGCTGCTCGGCGCGCTGCTGACGGAGTGGAACCTCTTCGGGCTGGAATGGCGGCCCATCTTCCTGATCAATCTGCCGGTCGGGATCGCGGCGCTGATCCTGGGCGGCCGGTTCATCTCCGAGTCCAAGGCGCCGCGCGCGCTGCGGCTGGATCTCGTCGGTGTCGTCCTGGTCACCGCCGCGCTGCTGATGCTGATCTACCCGCTCACCCACGGCCGCGAGAACGACTGGCCGGCCTGGGGCTTCGTGTCGATGGCGGGCTCGCTCGCGGTGTTCGCCGCGCTGGTGGCGTACGAGCGGGGCAAGTCGGCGCGGGACGGCTCCCCGCTGGTCGAGCTGTCGCTGTTCAAGGTGAAGAGCTTCGCGGCCGGGATCGCCGTACAGACCGTGTTCGGTGTGGTGATGGGCGTGTTCTTCCTGGTCTGGACGCTGTACATGCAGGTCGGGCTGGGCTGGACGCCGCTGCGGGCCGGGCTGACCGGGGTGCCGTTCTCGATCGCCGTGTCGGTGGCGGCGGGGATCTCCGTGCAGAAGCTGGTGCCGAGGTTCGGGCGCAAGGTGCTCCAGGCGGGCGCCGCGACCATGGCCGCGGGCGTACTGATCTACCTGTGGGAGTCCGGGCGTTACGGGCTGGACATCGCGCCCTGGCAGATGGCACTGCCGCTGATCGTGATGGGCGTCGGCATGGGCCTGATCGTCGCCCCGCTGACCGACGCGGTGCTGTCCGAGGTGCCGCGCGAGCATGCGGGCGCCGCGTCCGGGCTGGTCAACACCGTGATGCAGATGGGCAACGCGCTCGGCCTCGGTCTGGTGTCCGTCGTGTTCTTCGGCGTGATCGACGACCGGTCGGCGCCGGGCGCGGACGGGAGCGGCGGGCTGGGAGCGGCGTACCTGGACGGCTTCCAGCAGGCGCTCGGCTGGGTGGCGGGGCTGATGGCCGTGATCTTCCTGGTGATGTTCGCCCTGCCGAAGCGCTCCGCGCAGCATGTCGAGGGCGCGTCCGGCCCGGAACCGGCGGAGGCGCGAGACGGGGCCGAGCCGGAGTTGGTCCACTGAGCAGCGGAGGACAGGAGGGGAAGGGGCCCGGCGCGCGGGGGAGGCGCCGGGCCCCTCGGCCGCGTCCACGCGGATGGCTGAGGAACCTATGTGGGCACAGGCGCAGGCGAACGGACATCTACGCACCGGAGCGGCAACAGGCGATCGGAGATCCTCCGGCTAGCCCGGGACGGCGGCCGGGTGCACGGCGGCGCGATACGGCTGGGGCTCTCGTCGGCGCTTCGGAGAATCAGGCAGTGAGGTGCGCCACGAAGCTCCGCCACTGCTCAACGGGGAAGGTCAGCGAAGGCCCTTGGGGATTCTTGGAGTCCCGGACAGGGACGATGC